>JAYZVT010000092.1:0-3547 GCA_036155355.1 Pseudomonadota bacterium | reverse complement strand
TCATGGACGAACCGTTTGGCGCGTTGGATGCGCTGACCCGCCGCTTCCTACAGCACCAGTTGCTGGAGATCTGGCAGCGACACAAGAAGACCGTGGTCTTCGTCACCCATTCGGTGCAGGAGGCGATCTACCTTTCAAACCGCATCGTCGTCATGACCGCCCGTCCCGGGCGCATCAAGCTCGACCAGCCGGTAAAGCTCGCCTACCCGCGCGACTACACTTCGGCGCCCTTCCGCAAGCTCGAGAAGCTCATCTACACGCAGCTCGACGAGGAACTGGCGAAGACCTTCAGCTTCGAGGGCAAGGGAGTGTTCCGTGACTGAGCCGGCGCTGCACCAGTCCCGCGAACCGGCAGTCACCGCCACTGCCCTGGTCGAGTCGCTGCGCGCGGGCGAAGTGAGCGCGGAAGACACAATGCGCCGCACGCTCGACCACATCTCCCGAACCGAACCTCGCGTCCACGCCTTCGTCGATCTCAAGCCGCAGCAGGCCATGGAAGCTGCCCTCGCCGCTGACCGCGTGCCCGCGGAGGAGCGCGGCCCGCTTCACGGGCTGCCGATCGGCGTCAAAGAAGTCTTCGACGTCGCGGGTATGCGATGCACCTGGGGCACATCCATCCACGAAGACCGGATCCCGGAAAGCGACGCGGAGTGCGTGCGGCGCATGAAGAACGCTGGCGCTATTGTTGTAGGCACGCTTGTCTCCACTGAATATGCCATCGCCGCGGCAGGGCCGACGCTCAATCCCCACGATCCTTCGCGCACACCGGGTGGTTCCTCCAGCGGACCTGGCGCAGCTGTCGCCGCCGGCATGGTTCCGCTTGCGCTTGGCTCGCAGACGGTCGGCTCAATCGTGCGGCCGTCCGTCTACTGTGGCGTATTCGGCCTGAAGCCGACCCATGGCGCCATCCCATCCCTCGGCGGCATGCCGCTCTCACCCTGCATCGATCATCCCGGTGTGATGGCCATGGCGCCCGAGGACATCGCGCTCGCTGCCCGCGTCCTCTACGGACCGATGGCCGGAGACCCCATGAGCGTCGCAGTTGCACCGCCTGGCACTCCGCCATCGACCGGTGAGTTGCGCGTGCTGGTCGCTGGCGGAATGCCCGGCAGCCCGGCTGGTGCGGCCAGCCAGGACGCCGTGCGGCAAGCGGCGCAGCGTCTGGGACGGGCCGGTGCGCGGCTGGAGGAATTCACCTTTCCTCCCTCCTATTCCGGAGTGGTGGATACGCTTTACACCCTCATGTGTCGGGACATGGCGCTGATACATGGCGGGGACTACGACAGCGCCGGCGGACAAATGAGCGAGCATCTGCGGGGTCTGATAGCCCGCGGCAGGGACATTACCGGTACCCAGTTCGACGAGGCCCGTACCCGCGCCCTCCACTGGCGCGCAGAGCTTGAGTTTGTGCTCGGATCCGACGGCGTGCTCCTATCTCCGGCGACCGAGGGAGTGGCGCCGCCGCTGGCCAAGGGCACTGGATCGAACCGCCTCCAGGCCCTTTGGTCACTCGTGGGTCTGCCCGTGATCGCCGTGCCAACCGGCAAGCACGAGGGCCTGCCAATTGGCGTCCAGTTGGGGGCATCGGCAGGCCGCGAGGACCTGCTTATCGCCGCCGCCTCGACCTGCGCCGGCTGACCTCCTTCGGCTCCGAAACCCACCTCAATTATTGCGTGTGTCGGCTGTGTCATGGCAATGTCGGCGCCATGCGCCCGACGGCGCGCGCAACAGTGGGAGGAAGCAGCCGATGGCTGGCCAGAAGGATAAGTGGGAATTCTATACGGACAAGAAGGGACAGCACCGTTGGCGCCGCACCGCGTCCAACGGCAACGTGGTGGGGTCCTCGACCGAGGCCTACACCTCCAAGTCGCTGGCCGAGGCTAATGCCGAGCGGCATGGCTGGAAGGGCAATCCCAAGAAGCTTGGCGGCGACGACAAGTGGGAATTCTATAACGACAAGAGCGGCAAGCGCCGCTGGCGGCGCACCTCCAAGAACGGCGAGATCGTCGGCGCTTCGAGCGAGGCCTACAGCAACTACACCGCTTGCAAGCTGAACGCCAAGCGCAACGGCTACAAGGGCAAGTAGGCCATTCGGATTGGAATTCGGGCCCGCGCCTTCCAGGGCGCGGGCCTTTTCTTGTGCGGTGTCAGTTGATCGCCTCGGGAGACTTCGTCGCCAGCTTCGGCCAGTTGCCCTCCGCCTTGCGGATGTTACCGGAGATGTCCTTGTTCCAGGCCTGCTGGATGTCCTGGGACAGGTTCAGGTAGAGCTTGCCGTCCACGATCTTCCAGAAGCGCGGATCGCCGTCGAACTTCGCGCCGACCGCCACGCCATAGGCGCAGTAGCCACCATAGGCCGGAGCAAACTTGGCCGGATTGGCGGTGAAAGCATCCAGGTTGCCCTGCGATGCGAAGCGGTAGGTGGCGCCGCCATGCACGGCGGCGAAGCCCGCGTCGCCCTGCACGGGCTTGTGCTCGGTGTGATAGGCGACCACGTCATAGCCATGCACCGCCAGGCCCGGGGCCGGCTTGCCGTTGACCAGAACCTGGCCGGGAGCGGTGTTCACCTCCGCGCCGGCGAAGACGGGAGAACCCGCCAGGAGGGCAGCGCCAACGATGGCCAGGCCCGTGATCTTGCGAAACGTCGTCATTAAAGTGTCCTTTCCGGTCGCGGGACGGACAGGGTCCATATGCCCTGCCCGCCCGCATTCCAGGTTGATGTTGCACACGGGACGCATTTGGGCGGTTTGGGACGAAAGGACAATCCATGCGCGTTTGAAACGGACAAATGGCAAATATTCTGGGACGATCTGCAAACTTAACCGGCAAATCCACCATCTCGGAAATCCCGCGGCGCTTGCCCGAAGCGGCGCGTGAAGGCCCGCGTGAAGGCCGCCGCGGACGTGTAGCCGGCCTCATGGGCCACTTCCTTGATGCTCGACTGTGTCTGCGACAGCCGGGCCAGCGCCTTCTGCAGGCGCCACTCGCCGAGATAGGTCATGGGCGTCACCCCGACGAGATGGGCAAATCGCTCCGCGAAGCGGCTGCGCGACATGCCGACTTCCGCCGCGATTGATTCCAGCGTCCACTGCTTTCCCGGCTGGCCGTGCAGGCATTCCAGTGCCCGGCCCACCTGGGCGTCGGTCATTGCCGCCAGCAGCCGCGCCAGCTCGGGGCAGCGGTCCACCATTACCCGCACGCTCTCGATGAAGAAGACCTCCGACAGGCGGGAGATGGCGGCGGCGGCGCCAAGGCCGTCGGCAATGGCCTGGCGGGACACCAGCCTCAATGTTTCATCGAGCAGCGGATGCCGCGCCCGGTCGCCCGCGCTCAGCACGAAATGATCTGGCAAAGCCCGCAGCAGGGGATGATCGGCGCCCTCCGCAAAACTGAAATGCCCGCACACCATCTGCGTCGCGGCATGGGGGTCGCCGGACCCGACCACGAACGCACCGCGCCCGTCGAAGCCGCTTGTTTCGATTACCTGCTGCAGAGGTGCCGGGGTCCTGCCCCGGCTGTCGGCGAGTACATGCTCGCGCCCGCGCGG
>JAYZVT010000091.1:0-2601 GCA_036155355.1 Pseudomonadota bacterium | reverse complement strand
CGGGGTCTACCGCCGGACCTTGGGTGGGAGACCGCGCCGGTCGGAGCAATTGCGCTTTCCCCCGTCGTAATTCTTGGCGCACATGGTAAACTTTAACGACTCCAATGTTTTGAACGGTATCAATCGCGAAGTTCTAAGCTTTGCTGTCTTGCGCACGCTCGCGCCTTTCGGGACAATCCTCGCAATACCGCGTCGCGCGAGGCCCTTCCCGCATGCCCACAGCCAATCCACCCGATGTCATGCGCCGGCCGCACAACGGTGCCGGCAGCAATCCCGTGCCGCTACTGGAGCTCGAAAAAGTCGTTACGTTCTACGGCTCGATCCAAATACTGAAGGGCATCGACATCAAGGTTTTCCCAGGTGAGGTGGTTTCCCTTCTCGGTGGAAACGCCTCGGGCAAGACGACGACCATGAAGACGATCCTCGGGCTCGTGAAGCCGGTCTCTGGGACCATTACGTTCGCGGGCACGCGTATCGACGGGCGAAAATCGGGCGATATCATTGCCCTCGGTCTATCTCCCGTACCAGAGGCGCGCCGCCTGTTTGCCGCGATGACTGTCCGGGAGAACCTGCTGATGGGCGCATATGCGCGTAGGAAAGCAGATGACCAGGATATCGAGAGCACAATGGAGGAAGTGCTCGAAATTTTTCCGCGCGTGAAGGAGCGGCTCAACCAGTTCGGCGGCACACTTTCGGGTGGCGAACAGCAGATGGTCGCGGTGGCACGCGCGCTGATGGGCAGGCCCAAGCTCATCCTCATGGACGAGCCCTCGATGGGACTGGCCCCGGCGCTGGTCGAGCGCGTCTACGACGTCATCGCCCGTATCAAGAAGCAGGACGTGGCGATGTTCATTGTCGAGCAAAACGCGAACATGGCGCTATCCGTCGCCGACCGAGGCTATGTCCTGCAGAACGGCCGTATCGTGCTTGCCGACACGGCAAAAAGGCTGCTGAAAAGCGGAAATATCCAGAAGGCCTACCTTGGCCACGCCTAGAATACTGCCTGTTTTTTCACCGTTGTGCTTCTTGTCTGCCAATCTGTGTTGGGCCATCCTTTGAACCGGTCGGAAGAACACAGACTGGTTCGGCGTATGAACCTGAAGCAGATCGAGACATTCATCTGGATCGCACGACTGGGCAGCTTTGCCGCGGCGGGGCAACGGCTCAACACGACACAATCCGCCATTTCCACGCGCATACACGAACTGGAGTTGGATCTCGGAGTCCAGCTGTTCGTCCGGGGCCGCCGCGCCGCCAGCCTTACCGCGAAGGGTCAGGAATTGTTGGACATGGCGGAAGCGCTTATGGAGCAGGTCTGGGATATCCAGTCTTCCATCGGCCAGACTGATAAAATCGGCGGAATTGTGCGGCTCGGGGTAGCGGATCTGATTGCCGTGACATGGCTGGGCGATCTTGTGAAGGACATTCGCACCAAGTTCCAACGCGTCAAGCTGGACCTGCAGATAGGACTGGCCATGGAGCTGGTGGAGAAGCTGCGGGCCGGCGAACTGGATGTCGTGCTCTCGCCCGGCAAGTCATGGACTTCGGAATTCGAGACTATAGAGCTTGGCGCCGCTGAGTTTCTCTGGATGGTGAATCGGCAATCCGCGGTGCCACAGCGCACGCTGACGCCGCGTGAGTTGCGCCGCTGGCCGATCATCACCTTGTCCAAGCAGTCCTATCACTACAGACTGGTGAACCAGTGGTTCCGCGAGAACCGCGCAAGCAGCCGCAATTACATCGAATGCAATAGCATCGTCGTGATCCAGTCACTTACGGAGGCTGGCCTGGGCGTGGGCCTGCTGCCCACCTACTATGTGAAGAAGCAAATCCACTCCGGAGAACTGCGCGTGGTCGACTGCAGTCCGCAGATTCCGCCCATTGGAATGTACGCTTTCATCCAGGCGGACCGCAGCCATCCCCTGGCCCGTGATATCGCACTGATGGCAAAAAAGGCCTGCCCTCTCAACAAGAGCACGTTTGTGGCGAATTTCCCGGAATCCGAATTCGCGCAATAGTTCGGCCCTAGCCCGCAGTCAGGGCTCGATAGACAGTGGCCTTCGACAGGCCCACATCCTTCATGATCTGTGGAATCGTGGACCCCTGCCGCCGGCGCTTGCGGATGTCGTTCTCGAACCCAGCGACAAAGGAGAGTATGCCGAGAACCTGCCATCGGCATTCCGGCCTTCCGGAAAGGATAAAGGATGCGTAGTTGAATGCTGAACTGGATGAAGAGTATGGCGCGCCGGGGAAGATTCGAACTCCCGACCCCCAGATTCGTAGTCTGGTGCTCTATCCAGCTGAGCTACCGGCGCCTGCCAGGCCGCGGTGTGTGTCGGCGACGGCCATGGCCATCGCACCGCGGTACGGGCGGCCCTTTTACGGCCTTGGTCCATACATGGCAAGGCCGGTTCATGACCCTGAGGCGGGTCAGGCGCGGCGGCGCTCCTGCAGGCTGACGACGCTGTCGGGGATGGTAAAGAGGAATGCCGCGCCGCGGCCGGTCTCCAGCAGCGTGATCTCGCCGCCATGGGCGCGCGCCAGCTCGGCGGCGATGGCAAGGCCGAGGCCGGTGCCGCCCTTGCGCGCCGAACCCTGGAA
>JAYZVT010000090.1:0-7087 GCA_036155355.1 Pseudomonadota bacterium | reverse complement strand
GCTATCAATGCCTGCCGGGACTTCGCCCGGCGGCAGAAATCGGCGCGGACGCTGCAGGAGAATTTTGCGGTCTTCCGCGAAATGGACGAGGCGAACCGCCGCGATGCGGCGGAAAGGACCGAGTGGCTGGCCGAGGCCTTCGCCTGTCTCGACGCGCCATTGAAGGAAACAGTGCTGCTGGTGGTGGGCGAAGACCTGAGCCATGGCGAAGCGGCCAAAGTGCTGGGATGCGCGGAAAAGACCGTGTCCTGGCGAATGCACGAGGTGCGCAAGAAGTTGCGCCTTGTCGCGGAGAGTGACCATGACTGACGAACTGAAGCTGCTGAAGTCCGCGATTAAAAAGGCGACGCCGCGCCCGAGGGCAAAGGCGCGCCGGGACGCGATTGCGAATGCAATGGCGGCCTATGACGAAAAAATGGCCCGGCGGTCCCAAGGAAGCGCCGTCCTCTCCCGTCTGATGGACGCGGCAAAGGCCGCGACCGGAAACCTGTTCGGGAGAACCCCCATGAGACTGACCCCTGCCCTTGCCGGAGGCGCGAGCCTCGCCGTGCTGACGCTTGCCGTCATGTCCACGGCCTACCTGCAGAACGACATTCGCAACCGCGCGGTCACGAGTGAGCCGAAGCTGACGGCGGAGAAACCCGACGCCGTGCCGCCCGCAAAGCTGAAGCCGATTGAACCGCTCAAGGCGCCGCAACCGCTGCCGCAGCTCGACGTGGCGACGCGCAATTCCGGCGTAGTCATCATCGACAGCCTCAAGGCGAAGCGTGAGCAGGAGGTTGCCGGCGCGACGGCCGAGACTTCTGCGCAAGTCCTGCCCAGCGCGGCGACGCCGCCGGCGGGCGTGCCCATGGCCTCGCTGTCGGGCTCGCGGCCGGCAGCACCGCCCGCGCCGGTGGTGGGCTATTCGCGCACGCTCCAGGATCGCATGGCCGCCATGCCGCGACTGTCGCCCGATCAGATTGCGCCGCAATACCAGGACCAGGGCCGCGACAAGTTCACCGCCACGGACGCCAATCCGGTGAAGCAGGTCAGCCAGGAGCCCGTGTCCACTTTCTCGATCGACGTGGACACCGCGTCCTATTCCTTTGTGCGCGGCTCGCTTACCCGCAACCTGCTGCCGCAGAAAAACGCGGTGCGGGTGGAGGAACTCATCAACTATTTCCCCTATGACTACCCGAAGCCCGACGACAAGACGGTGCCGTTCAAGACGACGGTCAACGTGTTCCAGACGCCTTGGAACAGCGGCACGAAGCTGGTGCATGTGGGCATCAAGGGTTTCGAGCTGGCGGCGGAGTCCAAGCCGCGTTCGAACCTAGTTTTCCTGCTCGATACGTCCGGCTCCATGAACGCGCCGAACAAGCTGCCGCTGCTACAGAACTCGATGAAGCTGCTGCTGGAGACCATGCGTCCGGACGACACCATCGCCATCGTCACCTATGCGGGAAGTGCCGGCACGTTGCTTGAGCCCACACCCGCGAAAGAGAAGACGAAGATCCTCAACG
Source organism: Pseudomonadota bacterium (assembly GCA_036155355.1). Classification (GTDB taxonomy): domain Bacteria; phylum Pseudomonadota; class Alphaproteobacteria; order Rhizobiales; family Methyloligellaceae; genus JAYZVT01. The sequence goes on along the minus strand of JAYZVT010000090.1, from coordinate 5,582 downwards.
CGCTCGGCAATCTGCGCGCGGGCGGATCGACGGCGGGCGCGGAAGGCATCCGGCAGGCCTACGAGCTGGCGGCACAGGGCTATGACGCCAAGGCGGTGAACCGGGTGATCCTTGCCACGGACGGCGATTTCAATGTGGGCATCACCAACCGCGAGGAACTCAAGAGCTTCATCGAGCGCAAGCGCGAGACCGGCGTGTTCCTGTCGGTGCTCGGTTTCGGCATGGGCAACTACAACGACGCGCTGATGCAGGCGCTGGCGCAGAACGGCAATGGCAACGCCGCCTATATCGACACGCTGAACGAGGCCCGCAAGGTGCTGGTGGAGGAAGCGTCCTCCACCTTGTTCCCCATCGCCAAGGACGTGAAGATCCAGGTGGAGTTCAACCCCGCCGAGGTAAGCGAGTACCGCCTGATCGGCTATGAGACGCGGATGCTCAAGCGCGAGGACTTCCGCAACGACAAGGTGGACGCGGGCGATATCGGCTCGGGCCACACGGTGACAGCGATCTACGAGATCACGCCCAAGGGCTCGCCGTCGCAGCTCGTCGGCGACCTGCGCTATGCGCCGAAGGCGGCTGGACCGGCGACCTCTCCCGCCGGAAACGGCGAGTATGCCTTCGTGAAGCTGCGCTACAAGCTGCCGAACGAGGACACCAGCAAGCTGATAGAGATGCCGGTGACGAAGGCGATGGATGCGGGCGGCGCGGACAAGGCGCCTCAGGAAGCACGCTTCGCGGCTTCCGTCGCCGCCTTCGGTCAACTGCTCACGGGCGGCCGTCACACCGGCAGCTACAGCTATGACGACGTCATCGCGCTTGCCCAGGGCGCCAAGGGCCCCGACGCCTTCGGCTACCGGGCGGAGTTCATAAATCTCGCCCGTTTTGCCAAGTCGGCGGCGGCGCTGGAATCGCAGAAGTAAAAACCCCCGCCCGGGCACGGGGCCGGAAGGGCTCGAGACTTTCCGCAATGGCGAGATGCCCGGGTATCAGGGCGGCGCGCTTTCCCTCCGGCGCGCCGCCCGTCCTCACATATGAACCCCGGGTCAAGCCCGGGGATTTGGAGTTCGGCGCGCGACAAGGCCTCGTCACCCCGGCGAAGGCCGGGGTCCAGTTATGACGAACAAGTGGGCCTCACATGCCACTGGATTCCGGCTTTCGCCGGAATGACGCATGAGACAACCGCACAGGCGATGCTACAAAGTACGTCCGGAGTTTCAGGAGAGCTTTGACAATGCGAGAGAAGACGGTCAATGCAGCCGCGAATCCCCTCCTTGCCGAGTGGACCACGCCCTACGGGACGCCGCCATTCGGCGAGATCGCGCCCGGCCTTTTCGCTCCCGCCTTCGACGTAGCGCTGAAGCATCACGAGGCGGAGATCGCGGCGATCGCTGGCGACGGTGCAGCCGCGGATTTCGCCAATACAATCGAGGCGATGGAACGCGCGGGGCTCCTGCTGCAGAAGGTGGCAATGGTATTCTTCAACCTGGCGGGGGCGGAGACCAGCGACAAGGTTCAGACGATAGAGCGCGAGATTGTGCCGCGGCTCGAACGGCACCGCAGCGGCATCTACCAGAACGAAAAACTGTTCGCCCGCGTGGACGCCGTCTGGCGCACGCGCGATGCGCTCGACCTCACGCCGGAGCAGCGACAGGTTCTTGACCGCACGCACACGCGCTTTGTGCGGGCGGGAGCGGCGCTCGATGCCGAATCGAAGAAGCGGCTCGCGGAGATCGGTGAACGGCTGGCGCTGCTCGGCACCCGCTTCGCACAAAACGTTCTGAAGGACGAAAGTTCATGGTCCCTCGTTCTCGATGGCGCCGACGACCTGTCGGGACTGCCGGACTTCGCCGTCGCAGCGGCGGCGCAGGCGGCGGAAGAGCGCGGCCTGAAGGGAAAACACGTCATCACGCTGTCGCGCTCCAGCATCGAACCGTTCCTCACCTTCTCCAGCCGGCGCGACCTGCGCGAGGAAGCATGGACGGCGTGGATGAAACGCGGCGAGAACGCGGGCGATACGGACAACCGCGGCATCGCGAAAGAGATGATCGCATTGCGTGCGGAATATGCCCGCCTGATGGGATATGAGAGCTTCGCCGACTACAAGCTCGCGGACTCCATGGCGGGTACGCCCGATGCGGCGCTCAGCCTGATGCGGAGAGTATGGGAGCCGGCGCGCCGGCAGGCCCTGGCCGAACAGGATGCGTTGCAGCGTCTGGTCGAGGCACAGGGCAGCAATTTCAGGCTGGCGCCGTGGGACTGGCGCCACTATGCGGAGAAGCGGCGAAGAGAGGCCTTCGACCTCGACGAGGCGGAGATCAAGCCCTACTTCCATCTCGACCGCGTGATTGAGGCGGCGTTCGACACCGCACACAGGCTATTCGGCCTCACCTTCACCGAGCAGGAGGACGTGCCGGTCTATCACCCTGACGTGCGCGCCTGGGACGTCCGCGACGCCGACGGGGCGCATATCGGTCTTTTTCTTGGCGACTATTTCGCGCGCAGCAGCAAGCGCAGCGGCGCGTGGATGAGCGCCTACCGCGCGCAGGAAAAACTCTGTGGCGACGTGCGGCCGATCATCGTCAACGTGATGAGCTTCTCCAAGGGTTCACCTTGCCTGCTCAGCTTCGACGACGCGCGCACGCTTTTCCACGAGTTCGGCCACGCGCTGCACGGCCTCTTGAGCGACGTCACCTATCCGTCAATCTCGGGCACCGGGGTGCTGCGCGATTTCGTCGAGTTCCCCTCCCAGCTCTACGAGCATTGGCTTGATCGCCCGGAAGTTCTGAAGCGCTTCGCGGTCCACTACCGCACGGGTGAACCGATGCCGGAGGAACTGCTGAAACGGGTGCTGGCAGCGCGCAATTTCAATCAGGGCTTCGCCACCGTCGAATACCTGGCCTCAGCGCTCTACGACATGGAGTTGCACAGGTCAGGTGGCGCGGGCGACGCCGCGGGTCTAGAGGGCCGCGTCATGGACGAAATCGGCATGCCCGAGGCCATGGTGATGCGCCACCGGCCGGCGCATTTCGCCCATGTGTTCGCGGGCGACGGCTATGCGGCGGGCTACTATTCCTATCTGTGGTCGGAGGTGCTGTCGGCGGATGGCTTCGCCGCCTTCGAGGAAAGCGGCGACGTATTCGACCGCCAATGCGCGAAGCGCCTGCGCGAGCATGTGCTGTCCGCCGGATTCAGCAGCCCGCCAGACGTGGCTTACCGCGCCTTCCGCGGCAGGAAGCCCGAACCCGCAGCGCTGCTGAAACGCCGCGGCCTGGTTGAGATGTCCGCCGAAGCGGAGATGTGACGGCCTTCCCTGCTCCCGCGTTTTCCTGAATCGATTCAGGGCGCGCCGAAGAGCACCTTCAGGCGTTGCCTGAGCCCTTTGGCGCGCACCGCATCGCGGATGAGATGCGCCCATTCGCCCAGCGCGATGCGGAAGACGTTGTTGCTCGGCTCGCGGTTTTTCAGACCGAAGCGCAGCAGCTCGTCAGTGGGGGCGGTAGCGAATGTGCCGAACAGCCGGTCGAAGACGATGAGGATGTTGCCGTAATTGCGGTCGAGGCACAGCTCATTGGAGGCGTGATGCACGCGGTGGTGGGCGGGAGTGTTCAGCACCCATTCGAGCGGACCAAGCCGCACCGGAAAGGCCGTGTGCAGGAAGAACTGGTAGAGCAGCCCCGCGCCCAGCATGGCGCCGATGGCGACAGGGTGAAAACCAATCCAGGCCAGCGGCAGGAAGAAGACGAAAGCGCCTGTTAACTGACCGGTCCAGCCGATGCGGATGGCCGCCGACAGGTTGAAGCGGGTGGCGGAGTGATGCACCGCATGGGTCGCCCACAGCCAGCGCACCCGGTGCGCGGCGCGGTGGAACCAGTAGTAGCAGAACTCGGCACCGAGAAAGAGCGCGGCCCAGGGCCAGAACCCGCTCATGGAAATGTCCATGAGCCGATACTTGTAGAGCAGGAAGAAGGGAATGGCCGCGAGGCCGCCGGTGAGAAAACGCATGGCGAAGTCGCCCAATGCGACGCCGACGGAGGCGGCTGTCTCCCTGAGGTCATGGTCCTCGTCGTGATGGCTGAGCCGCGCATAGGCGTACTCGGCCGCAATGAAGATCATGGTCAGAACGAGCAGCGCGCCTCCGGGCCGCATCGCCTGCAATTCGGTCGGCAGGTCAATCACGTCGATGCCCCCCGCCCTAGCGGCCCGTCGCGGCGCGCGCCTCGGCGAGGCCGGCGCGGCAGCCGGGCGTCAGCCCGGCGTCGTTCGCGTCAAGGCAACGCAGGATGCGGCCGCCGCCCGGACGCACGCCGGAGCAGAACCGGGCTACGTCTCCATTGCAGACGGCGAAGGCCGCCTGAACGGCGGGATGGGAGGCCTCCGGCGGCAGGGTGACGCCGGGCGGCAGGACGATGCCGTCAGGCAGCTTGACGGAGGACTGTTCCGCGGAAAGCGCGGCCGCTGCCATGGACAGCATGATGGCTGCGAGGATCAGCGAGAAATACACGTAGCGGGTGACGTTGGTCATTTCGGTGCTCCCTTCTTGTGGTGAAGCGCAGGCGGTGCGGGCGGGACAGCTTTGGGGGAAAGGCCGTCCCGCCCGGTCGCCAGCTCAGTAGCGCGTGACGGTGCCGGACCGGGTCCAGCCGTGACCGTAGTTGCCCTGGACGGTTGCGCCCGTGGTGCATGTCCCGCCGGCGCATGTGGTGCTGCCGGAACGGGTGTAGCCACGGCCATAGGCGCCCTGGGCGGAGCCGCTGGTGGTAACGGTGCCGCCGGAGTAGGTGGCCGTACCGGAACGGGTGTAGCCATAGCCGCCCGAGCCCTGGACGGTGGCGCCGTGGGTGCAACTGCCGCCCGAACAGGTTACCGAGCCGTTACGCGTGGCCGAGTAGCCGCGCGGGCCGGTCACGGTCTGGCTCGAGGAGCAGCGTCCGCCGGAGCAGGACCCGCCGCCCGAAGAACTCCAGCTGCCGCCATTGGGGCCGGTTCCGCCGCCGGAACGGGACCAGCTGGGCCCGGCATGGGCTGCTCCGGCGCCGGCGACGATCAGGACCGCGGCAATCGCGAGGGGGGCGTACTTGTACATCTGTCGGTCTCCTTTGCGTTTCCCGCCGGCCCGATTGCCGGCGTCGCACAGGAGAATGGGGCCGGCGCTTTGCCGGGGTTTTTCGCAAAACTGCCCCGAATGTTACGTTTTGTAACCGGTTGCCGTGGCACCTTAATTCGCTAATTCCCCTCTGTTAGCGTGCCCGCATGAGCGAAAAACCGCGCATTCTCGTCATCGAGGACGATCCGGAGATCCGCAGCCTGCTGCTGGATTATCTGCGCAAGCAGGACTTCCGCGTGGAGGCGGGCGACGGCGGGGCGGCGATGGACCGCTTCCTCTCCATCTACGGGGAGCCGGACCTGATCGTGCTCGACGTCATGCTGCCGGGCGAAGACGGGCTGTCCATCTGCCGGCGGTTGCGCGCCTCCTCGCGGGTGCCGATCATCATGCTGACGGCGCGGGGCGAGGAGATCGACCGCATCGTGGGCCTTGAGATCGGGGCGGACGACTACTTGCCCAAGCCGTTCAACCCGCGCGA
>JAYZVT010000089.1:0-6060 GCA_036155355.1 Pseudomonadota bacterium | reverse complement strand
GGCCACGCCAGTACAGGAACTGGCCTTTGCGCTGGCCACGGCCATCGCTGTTCTCGACACGGTGAAGGACAGCGGTGAAGTGAGCGATGCGGAATTCCCGCAAGTCGTCTCGCGCATTTCCTTTTTCGTCAACGCGGGCCTGCGTTTCATCACCGAGATGTGCAAGATGCGCGCCTTCGCGGAGCTGTGGGACGAGCTCTGCGAGGAGCGCTACGGCGTGAGCGATCCCAAGCTCAGGCGCTTCCGTTACGGCGTGCAGGTCAACTCGCTTGGCCTCACCGAGCAGCAGCCGGAAAACAATGTCTATCGCATCCTGCTGGAGATGCTGGCGGTGGTGCTGTCGAAGAAAGCTCGCGCGCGCGCCGTGCAGCTTCCCGCCTGGAACGAGGCGCTGGGGCTGCCGCGCCCGTGGGACCAGCAATGGTCGATCCGCATGCAGCAGATCGTCGCCTATGAGACCGATCTGCTGGACTATGGCGACATTTTCGACGGCTCGAAGGAAATCGAAGCCAAGGTCGAGGCTCTGAAGGCGCAGACGCGTGCGGAACTGGCGAGGGTCGAGGCGCTCGGCGGGGCCGTCGGCGGCATCGACTACATGAAGACGGAGCTGGTCCGGTCTAATACGAAAAGACTGAAGACCATCGAGTCGGGCGAGCAGGTCGTCGTCGGCGTGAACCGCTGGACGGAAAGCGAACCTTCGCCGCTTTCGGGTGACGACGGCGGCATTCTTACCGTTCCCGAGACGGTGGAGCTTGAGCAGATTGCCAACCTGAAAGCGTGGCGAGCGAAGCGCGACGCGAAGGCGGTCAAGGCGACGCTCGCCGAACTGGAAGCCGCCGCCCGCGACGGCAGCAATATCATGGATCCGTCCATCGCCGCGGCGAAGGCGGGCGTCACGACCGGCGAATGGGGCGAGACGTTGCGCGGTGTCTTTGGCCAATACCGCGCGCCGACCGGCGTCGGCGTTACCGCGGTGGACGCGGAAGCTTCGCTCAAGGAATTGCAGGAGCAGGTGCGCGCTGTGTCCGGCAAGCTCGGCCGCAGCCTCACCTTCCTGGTGGGTAAGCCCGGCCTCGACGGGCATTCCAATGGGGCGGAGCAGATCGCCGTGCGCGCGCGTGACGCGGGCATGGAGGTGATCTATGACGGCATCCGTCTGACGCCGGCGGAGATCGTGGACGCGGCGGAGCGTGAGAAGGCGCATGTGATCGGGCTGTCGATTCTCTCAGGCTCGCATGTGCCGCTGGTGCGTGATGTCATGTCGCTGCTGCGAGAGCGCGGTCTGCACATGCCAGTCGTGGTTGGTGGCATTATCCCCGCCGACGACGTGAACATCCTCAAGCAGGTCGGGGTCTCTCGGGTCTACACGCCCAAGGACTTCCAGATCAACGCCATCATGGGTGACATCGTGGAATTGGCGGGGGAGCGGGCAGGGGCAGACGCAAGCGCCTGACCCTTCAGATCCGATCCTTCAGGCCGGAGACGCCATCGGCCTCCGCGCAGTGATCGCAGCAATAGAATTTGCCCTTGGCTTCCAGTCCGTGGCCGATGATGCGGCACTGGCAATGGGTGCATGTCGGAGCCATCGCCTGTATGGCGCATTCGAAGCTGTCGAAGGTCATTGTCTTGCCCGCCTTCGTCACCTCGAAGGACTTGTCGTAGTCGTTTCCGCAAACGGCGCATTTACCCATCTGGATACTCCTGGTGCAGATAAACGTCGGAGCGCGCCGCGGCTGCCCGGACGCGCCAGTTGGTAGCTAGAACAACAGGTAGAGAAGGATGATGACGGTGAGCGGAACGCCCATGAGCCACATGATGAGTGCTGGCATGACGGCCTCCTGATTGTTTGCCGCAGAACTAACGTTTCAAGCTGCAGTTGGTTCCCCATATAGGGGCGGCATTGAAAGGCCGCGACGGCGGACTGCAATCCTGATAGCGTCGCGGCATCGGCAACAAAGGTTGTCAGCCATGCGCCTCTCAGCATTTCCTGCCCTCACACTCTTGTTGCTTGCTCCGACCGCACTCGCCAATCCGGCCGGGACAGGCTGCGCCGGCACTGTCGCCACCGGGTCGGGCAGTGTCACCGTGTACGGTAAGCAGGCGGCGCGCGCCGGCGACCAGACCGGATGCGGACAGATCGTCGAGGGGTCCTCCAACGTCTTCATCAACGGCAAGCCCGCGGCTGTGCAGGGTTCGGGGACGGATTGCGGCGGCACGGTCGCCGGCGGGTCCAGCGGGATCTTCATCAACGGCAAGCCGATGGCCCGGGTGGGCGACGCGGCGGGGTGCCGCTGAATCTCTTTCTCTCCCGGGGACCGACGCGCCGGGTGGGCAGGCGGGAGCCGGCATGCTATCGCCTTGATCCCGCCACTGCCTGCCAATCCGGGCTGCTTTCATGAACGCCATTGTCCTCACCGTCGCGCCGATTTTCGGTCTGATCGCGCTGGGCTACGCGCTGGGACGGGTCGGCTATCTCACGGAGGCGGCCGGGAAGGGTCTGGCGGAGTTCGTTTTCTCCGTGGCCATTCCGGTGCTGTTGTTCCGGATGATGGTCAACGCGCAGCCGCCCCCCGCGAGCGCTGATCCATTCGCGCTGTGGGGCGCCTATTACAGCGCCGTCGCGATCATCTGGCTGATGGTGGCTCTCGCCACCCGTTTCCTGCTGGGCAGGCCGGCGCGCGACGGCGCTTCAATCGCCATGGCCGCGGCCTATGGCAATGTGGTGATGCTGGGCATCCCCATAGCGCTCGACAGGCTCGGAGCGGAGGCCGCCACGCCGATCGCGCTGATCGTTTCGCTGTCGTCGCCGGTACTGTGGTTCTCCGCGACGTTGCATATGGAACTGGCGCTGCGCAAGGGAGACCTGGCGGTGCTGCCGCTGTTGCGCGAGCTGGTGCTGAGCTTGCTTAAGAATCCGATCATCGCCGGGATGCTCGCCGGACTGGTTTGGCGGCAGACCGGTCTCGGCCTGCATCCGATTCCGGACAAGATGATTTCGATGCTCGGCCAGGCGGCAATTCCGGGTGCACTGGTTGCACTCGGCCTGAGCCTCACGGGTTTCAAAGTGAGTGGGCAATTGTGGACGGTGACGGTGATCTGCGTGCTGTCGCTGGTGGTGCTACCGGTCGTGGCCTGGGTGATGGCGTTTCATGTCTTTTCCCTGCCGCCGGTCTGGGCAGGCGTGGCAGTGATCTTCGCCGCCTGTCCGCCCGGCGCCAACGCATTCCTTTTCGCCACCCGCTACAAGGCGGCGGTCAACTCCGTTTCCGCAGCGGTCGCTCTTGGCACGGCGCTGTCCATCCTGTCCGTTTCGCTGGTGCTGCTGATGCTGCATCCGGGCGGGTGAGCCGCTTGCCAGACGGCTGCCGTCGTCACATCTTCCGTTGTGACGCCCAAACTCAGGACATGGTCAATGTATGACTTTGCAATTGTCGGCGGCGGAATACTTGGTCTCGCCACCGCCAACACACTGCTGCAAAAGCGACCCAGCGCGCGTCTCGTGCTGGTGGAGAAGGAGGGGGAGCTTGCAGTCCACCAGTCAGGGCACAATTCCGGTGTGATCCATGCCGGCGTGTATTATGCGCCGGGCAGCCTCAAGGCGCGACTGTCGAAAGCAGGAGCGGCGCGTACGGTGGCTTTCTGCGAAACTCATGGCATTCCCTTTGAACGCTGCGGCAAGCTGATCGTCGCCAGCGACGCGCGTGAAGTGGAGCGCATGTCGCTGCTGGAGCTGCGGGTCAAGGCGAACGGGCTCGACTATCGGCGCATCGGCGGGGAGGAGCTGCGTGAGCTGGAGCCAAACATCGCCGGCAGGGCGGCTCTGCTGGTGCGCTCCACAGGTATCGTCGACTATCCGCGTATCTGCGAAAAACTGGCTGAGGACGTGCTGTCGCGCGGCGGTGAAATAAGGACGCACGCGCCGGTCACCGGCATTCATGAAAGCCGCAGCGAAGTCGTGCTGGAAACGGGCAAAGGCGACCTGGCCGCGAGGACGCTGATCGCCTGCGCGGGCCTGCAGGCGGATCGGGTGGCGCAGCTCAACGGCCTGCGCACGCGCTTCCGCGTCGTTCCCTTCCGAGGGGAGTATTACCGGGTCGCCAGCGCACGTGGCCAACTGGTTAAGCACCTGATCTACCCAGTTCCCGACCCGTCGCTGCCGTTTCTCGGCGTGCATCTGACGCGGCATATGGGCGGCTATCTGACCGTCGGCCCCAACGCAATGCTGTCGCTCGGCCGCGAGACCTACGACGCCAACCGTCCGGTCGCCCGCGATGTCGCCGCGATGGCGACATTTCCCGGCTTTTGGCTACTGATGATGCGCTACGCCGGCGCGGGGCTTTACGAACTTCGCGGCTCGCTATCAAAGTCGATCTATCTGGAGCGGGCGCGGAAATACTGCCCCTCGCTTGAGCTGGACGATCTGGAACCATACCGCCCCGGCATCCGCGCGCAGAATGTGGGAGCCGACGGACGCCTTGTCGACGACTTTCTGTTCCTGGAGTCGTCGCGCAGCCTGCATGTGTGCAATGCGCCATCGCCGGCGGCAACCTCCGCCTTGCCGATAGCGGACGAAATCGCGGAGCGGGCGCTGAAGAAGAATAACTGAGCGGAAGTCGACGGATTATCGCGCTGACGCCGAAGCCGGCCTGGCGGCGCCGGGAATGTGCGCAGCAATCGCCTCAAACAGGTCGCGGGCGCTGACCGGCTTGGAGACATATGCATCCATGCCGGCGGCGAGATAGTTCTCGCGGTCGCCTTTCATGGCATTCGCCGTCAGGGCGATAATCGGCGTGCGCGCGATATCGCCAGACAGGGAACGGATGCGCCGGGTGCATTCGATGCCATCCATTTCCGGCATCATTACGTCCATGAGCACCAGATCGTAGGACTCAGTGGTGAGCCGGTCGAGCGCAAGCGCGCCATTGGCCGCCATCTCGTAGTCGAGGCCGAAGCGGTCGAGATAGGCGGCAATGAGCATCTGATTGACCTGGTTGTCCTCGACGACCAGCACGCGGCCATTGAGTGGACCGCCCGGCATTGGAGGAGCATCGGCGCCGCCATTCAACTTCGGCGGAGCATCGGCTAGGGCAACTGGAATCGTGAACCAGAAAGTGCTGCCCAGCCCGCGCTCGCTTTCGCAACCCATTTTGCCGCCCATCAGCTCGGCGAGGCGCTTTGCAATGGAGAGACCAAGTCCGGTGCCGCCATACTTCGAAGAGACGGAACTGTCTCCCTGTGTGTAGGGCGTGAAGAGCCGGCGTATCTGCTGCTGGGTCAGGCCGAGGCCGGTATCAATCACCTCGAAGCGAATCTGCATGCCGCGATCGAGCTTCTCCGGTGAGGCGCGCAGAGTGATTGATCCCTTCTCCGTAAACTTCACAGCATTGTCGATGAGGTTGTCGAGAACCTGTCGTATGCGGGCGGAGTCGCCCACCAGATGCCGCGGGCACGAGCCCGCCAATTCGATTTTCGCGTCGATGCCCTTGCCGCGGGCGCGGGCACGCAATGCTTCCTCGACACCGCGCATCATCTCCGGGAAGTCGAAGGACGCACGGTCGAGTTCGAAGCGCCCGGCATCGAGCTTGGAGAAGTCCAGTACCCCGTTCACCACGGTCAGCAGGCCGCGGCCCGATTGCTGGAGCGTCGCGGCATATTTCTTCTGGGTTTCGTTCAGCGGCGTTGAGAGCAACAGGTCGGCCATGGAGATGATGGCACCGAGGGGCGTGCGGACCTCGTGGCTGACCGTTGCGAGCAGATCCGACTTGGCGCGGCTCTCATTCTCAGCGCGCACGCGCGCGGCTGTCTCGGAGGCAAGCGCTTGTTCCAGCGCCTCCATCTGAGTGAACAGATCCTGCGGTTTGAAGTGGTCGGCTGCCATCGGATGTCTCTGCGTCGGAGGCAGTATCGGCAACACATCGTTAACGCTTGGCTAAGGAAGGCTGCCATGACCGCGGAAATGCGCCGTTCAGGCGGGCCGGGCCAGCTCCGCGACGCGATCCGGCGTGAGACCAGAGGCGCGCAGGCTGGCGAGACCTGTATCCCCGGCGCTCTTCGACAGCT
>JAYZVT010000088.1:0-4594 GCA_036155355.1 Pseudomonadota bacterium | reverse complement strand
ACCAACGTCGGCGGGGTCGAAATGATCCACTGCAATGACCTTGTTGGTCAGTTCCGCGACTTCCTTCAGCAACGCGGCCTCCTCGGCGGTAAGAATGCCCTTCTGCTTCGCGTCGCCGATCCAGTCGTTGGCATGCGTGCGGCGCACTTCGCCCTTGCGGATCGCGCGGTCGAGCTTCTTCTCTGCCTCTTCCGCGGCGATGACCTTGGGCAGGGTATGTTCGAGAATGCCGAGCGGGTCGGATGGATTGCTGGTGATGTAGATCTCGCGGGTGAGCCGGTCGCGCACGTCGCCCGGCTGCAGCGCCAGCTTGACGATGCGCTTTCCATGGGCATCGCTCGCCGGACGCGCGCGCATGCCGAACGGGAACACCAGCACCCGCATCAGCAGGCCCATCGGCCGGATAGGGAAATTGTCGATTGCTCCGCGCATTGCCGCCTGGAAACGATAAAGGCAGTTCGCGGCGCAATAATCGACGATATCACGGTCGGCGATGGGTTCGCGGTCGTCCTCGAAGCGCTTCAGCACACAGGACAGCAGATAAAGTTCGCTCAGCGCGTCTGCCAGACGTCCGGTCAGCTTCTGCTTGGTCTTCAGACCGCCACCGAGCAGCGCAACCGTAAGGTCGGCAACCAGCGCGAAGCTGCGCGACGAACGCGCGAGCTGCCGGTACCACTTTCGCGTCGCACCCGCATGCGAAGGTGCGCTCGCCAGCAGACCGCCGGTGACGTTGTGGAACAGCGAGCCGAAGACATTGGCCACCGCAAAGGCGACGTGTCCGCGGAAGGCCTCGCTGAACTCGTCGAAGCCGCGCGACTTGTTCTCGTCCTGCAGCGCCTGCACCTCCTTGTAAAGCCAGGGATGGCTGCGCAACGCGCCCTGCGCAAAGGTGATAAGCGTGCGCGTGAGGATATTGGCGCCCTCCACGGTGATGCCGACCGGCACCATCTGGTAGGCCGCCTGCAGATAGTTGGATGGGCCATCGCAGATGGCGCGGCCGCCATGGATGTCGAAAGCGTCGTTGACCGCCGCGCGCATTCGCTCCGTGGACTGGTATTTGAGGATCGCCGAGATCACCGCCGGTTTCTCGCCCGCCGACACCATCGATGCCGTCACCGCGCGGCCCGCCTCGCACACATAGGACGTCTCGACCAGCCGCGCGAGCGGCTCCTCGATGCCCTCCATATGCGCGATCGGTATTCCGAATTGCTTGCGGATGCGCCCATAGGCGGTCGAGGTGCGCAGCATCGCCTTCGCCGCGGCGGCGCTTGAGGCAGGCAGCGAAATCGAACGCCCGGCGGACAGGCACTCCATCAGCATGCGCCAGCCCTGCCCGACGCGCTCCGCGCCGCCGATCACCCATTCCATCGGAATGAAGACGTCCTTGCCCCAGTTGGGCCCATTCGGAAAGGCCGCACCACAGGGGAGATGGCGGCGGCCGATCTTGACGCCCTCATGCTTTGTCGGGACCAGCGCCAGGGTGATGCCGATGTCCTCGCCCTTGCCGAGCAGGTTCTCCGGATCGTAGAGCCTGAAGGCTAGACCGAGCAGTGTCGCATTGGGACCGAGCGAGATGTAGCGCTTGTCCCACGTGACCTTGATGCCAAGCGTCTCCTTGCCCTCGTGCTTCCCACGCGCGACGAAGCCGACGTCGCGCATGGTCGCCGCGTCGGAACCCGAATGCGGGCCCGTCAATCCGAAGCAGGGGATTTCCTCGCCCTTGGCCAGGCGCGGCAGGTAATAGGACTTCTGTTCGGCGGTGCCGTATTTCTCGATCAGTTCGCCCGGCCCGAGTGAGTTGGGCACCATGACGATGGTGACGGCATCCGCACTGCGCGAGGCGATCTTGCCGAGGACCAGCGATTGCGCCTGCGCGGAGAATCCCAGCCCGCCATGCTTGCGCGAGATGAGCATGCCGAGAAAGCCCTTTTCGGCCACGAATTTCCAGACGCGTTCGGGAATCTCGTGCAGCGTGTGCCGTATCTCCCAGTCGCTGAGAAGATTGCACAGCTCCTGCGTCGGACCATCGAGGAAGGCCCGCTCCTCCTTGCTTAGCGTGATCGGCGATACCGCCTTGAGCTTCGACCAGTCCGGCGCTCCGGAGAACAGTTCGGCGTCCCAGCCGACGGTGCCGGCCTCCAGCGCCTCTTTCTCCGTCGCCGAGACGCTCGGCAAAATCTTCTTCAGCGCGCCGAAAGCAGGCTTCAGGACATATTGTTCCTGGATCGAATTCACAGACAGCACCGCCAGCGCCACCGCGACCAGCCATCCAAGCAGTGCCAGCAAGCCCATCGACGGAGCATGCCATTCGCCGGAAAAGGTCCCGAGTTGCGCCAGCAGGGTCATGGCGGCAACCGCGGCGGCCCAGTGCCATAGGGGCGAGTGCCGCAGCGCCAGCGCCGTCGACACACCAAAGGCGATCAGCAGAAAGACGAGAACAGACATGGCCTTGATTCCATAACCTGCGGCTGCCCGAGAATCGCCGGCAGGCGGTGCGAGTGCAGTCGAATCATCCGCTCGGCGCATTAACAATCGGCGAATGCCCAGCCAGTATAGCGCGGCTTGGCGGGCGATTACATGGCGCAGAGCCACGTGCAGGCGGCTGCCCCCACGCCCTCGTGACAGCGCCGCGCCCGGCACTGGCAACTTGTGCATGAGCAGCGAATTGTCTAAGCGTTTCAACGGCGCAAGGTGCGCGCCACATAGCGGAGGGGGAGACTCATGGCAGAGACGCCGGTACCGGCCCAGTTGGGCCCATATCTGGTTCAGCTGGAAGCCGGAAAGCGCTACGCGTGGTGCCGCTGCGGGCGCAGTTCCAAGCAGCCCTTCTGCGACGGCACCCACAAGGGTACCGGCATCGAACCCCTCTATTTCGTCGCCGAGCGCACCGAAGCCGCCAATCTGTGCGGCTGCAAGGATACCGGCGACGCCCCTTTCTGCGACGGCTCCCACAACCTGCTCTGACCGGAATGCCCAGGCCCGCGCCGTTGTCACCGCGCCGGGCATCTGGTTAAGTATTTGACGGCGTGCGGTTGCGCGCCTTTCCGGGGAAGAACGGGGGCAGCATGGAGTACTTCCTCCAGCAACTTATCAACGGCGTCACACTCGGCTCGATCTACGGCCTGATCGCCATCGGCTATACGATGGTCTATGGCATCATCGGCATGATCAATTTCGCCCATGGCGACATTTTCATGGTCGGCGCCTTCATCGCTCTCATCGTGCTGATCGCGTTGTTTTCCATCGGCGTCACATTCATCCCCCTCGCCCTCATCATCGTTCTTCTTATTGCCATGGCCTTCACGTCCGTCTGGGGCTGGACGGTCGAGCGTGTCGCTTACCGACCGCTGCGTGAATCCTTCCGGCTGGCGCCGCTGATCACGGCCATCGGCATGTCCATCGTGCTGCAGAACTTCGTGCAGAACATGCAGGGCGCGCGGGTGAAGCCGATGCAGCCCGTCGTCACCGGCGGCTACAAGCTGATGGAGCACGACGGCTTCGTCGTCGCCCTCAGCAACATCCAGATCCTGATTGTCGTGACCACCATCGCGCTGATGGTCATCTTCTCGCTCATCATTTCGCGCACGCCGCTCGGCCGCGCCCAGCGCGCCTGCGAGCAGGACAGGCTCATGGCCGCCCTCACCGGCGTCAACGTGGACCGGACGATCTCCCTGACATTCGTCATCGGCGCGTCACTCGCCGCCGTCGCGGGCATCATGTACCTGCTCTATTACGGCGTGATCGACTTCTACATTGGCTTCGTCGCCGGCATTAAGGCCTTCACCGCCGCCGTCCTCGGCGGCATCGGCTCCCGGCCGGGCGCCATGCTCGGCGGTCTCATCATCGGCCTCATCGAAGTCTTTTGGTCTGCCTATTTCACCATTGAATACAAGGATGTAGCAGCATTCTCCATGCTGGTCCTGGTGCTGATCTTCATGCCCTCCGGGCTGCTCGGCAAGCCCGAGGTGGAGAAAGTATGACGTCCCGCCCGGCGCCGAGCGACGGCACCGCGCGCCTCACGGCGGCCCTCAAGGACGCGGCCATCGCCGCCGCCGTCGCCTTTGCCCTGTTCAGCTTTATCGTCGGCATCCGCACCATCGACGCGCCGGGCGGCCTCGACCTCATGCCGCGTCCCGGTCTGCTGGCCCTGTTCGTTGGCGGCGTCTTCATCGGCCGCCTGCTGCTCAACCTGTTCTGGTGGGGACGGCCCGGCCGTGGACAGGCGATGGAAAGGCTGCTGGCCCCGGTCTCTCAGCCTCTCGCCGCCGCCAGCAAGTGGATCATTCCGGTTCTGTTGCTGGCGGCGCTGGTGCTGCCCTTCATGCCCTTCAGCAACATCCGCTACCTCCTCGACGTCGGCATCATGGTGCTGACCTATGTGATGCTCGGATGGGGACTGAACATCGTCGTCGGCCTGGCCGGCCTGCTCGACCTCGGCTATGTCGCCTTCTACGCGGTCGGCGCCTATTCCTACGCGCTGACGGCCACGCATTTCGATCTGTCCTTCTGGGAAGCGCTGCCCCTCGCGGGCTTTCTCGCCGCCATGTGGGGCATCATCCTCGGCTTCCCGGTATTGAGATTGCGCGGCGACTAC
>JAYZVT010000087.1:0-4078 GCA_036155355.1 Pseudomonadota bacterium | reverse complement strand
CTCGTCATGGGCATTGCCGACCACGAGGCCGGGGACGTCGGTGATGAGATTGCGGGTGCCGATGCTCGTCATGTGCCGTCACCTTGCCGGAGACCAGAAAGAAAAGCCCGCCGGGCGGCGGGCTTTTCGAGAACGTGTGCGCGACCGATCAGTTGATCTGGTCGTAGGTGCCCTTGCTCCACTTGTAGAAGGCGTAGGGCGGCAGGTTCGGGTCGCCCTTCTTGTCGAACTTGAACTTGCCGATGACGGTGTCGAACTCGGACGAGTTCAGCGCGGCGATGACCGTCTTGGGGTCGAGGCCGCCGGCCTTCTCCACCGCCTGCTTCCACGCCTGGATGGCGGCATAGGTGTAGAGGACATAGCCTTCCGGCTCGACGCCCTTGGCCTTGAAGCGGGCGACGATCTCCTTGGCCGCGGGGTTCTTGCGCGGGTCGGGAGAGAAGGTCATCAGCGTGCCGTCGCCGGCGGCGCCGGTGATGTCGGCATATTCCTTCGTCACCAGCGCGTCGCCGCCGACGAGGACGGTCTTCATGCCCTGGTCGCGCATCTGGCGCACGATCAGGCCGGCTTCGGTGTGGTAACCGCCGTAGTAGAGCACGTCCACCTTGGCCGCCTTCAGCTTGGAGACGAGGGCGGTGTAGTCCTTCTCCTTGGGAGTGATGGTTTCATACATCACTTCCTTCTTGCCGGCGGCGTTCATCGCCTTCTTGGTCTCGTCGGCGAGGCCCTTCGAATAGGCCTGCTTGTCGTGGACGATGGCGACGTTCTTGTCCTTGAAGTTCTTGGCCAGGTAGGCGCCGGCCACCGAGCCCTGCTGGTCGTCGCGGCCGCAGACGCGGAACACGTTGGGACCCTTGCGCTCGTCGGTCAACTTGGGGTTGGTCGAAGCGGGTGAAATCTGGATGATGTTCTCTTCAGCATACACCGCCGAAGCCGGAATGGAGGAGCCCGAGCAGAAATGTCCGGCCACGAAGGCGACCTTGTCGCCGGCAACCTTGTTGGCGATGGCCACGGCCTGCTTGGGGTCGCAGGCGTCGTCGCCATACTGGACTTCGAGCTTCTGGCCCATGACGCCGCCGGCCTTATTGATATCTTCGATGGCCATGGCAGCGCCGTCCTGGAACTGCTTGCCGAATGTGGCGTATTCGCCGGTCATGGGACCGTTGACCGCGATCTTGATATCCGCATGGGCAAGGCCGGGCAGGGCAAGGCCGAGCGCCAATACGGCTGCACTCAACAAAGATTTCTTCATCGATAATTACTCCCTGTGTTCTGCCCTGGTGCGCAGATGAGTAGAGAAAATCCAAGGCGGGAGCCGATTGTTACATATTTTTCCCGCCCGTACAGCACCTAAGCCGCCGGACCGCGGGACCTCCAGCCGAACAGGCCGCTGCGTTCGTAGAGCCAGCCATACTGCGTGGCCATCTGGCGTGCGCGGGTTATGCGGAAAGCAAGACTGGACAGAAGCAGCAGGATGGCCGTGTCCACCATGTAGAAGTAAGGGGAGAGAAGCGCACCCTGGGCATGGTGCAGGGCGTCAAGGAACAGCCCCCAATGGAGAAAGCGGTCCACCATGCCAAGCATGCAGGTATAGACGACGAGCTGCCAAAAGGGCCGCCATTTCAGGGCCATGGCGCGGCCTGTGGCGATTGCCGCTCCGCCGCTGATGACCAGCGTGATCCAGAAGAAGGCCCAGAAGTCCACTTCCCACAAAATGCCCATCGGATGTGCTCTCCCGCCGGTGTCCTAGTGCTGTCCGCCTTCGAGATAGGCGGCGCGGATCTCCTCGCGTGCCAGCAGTTCCTTGCCGGTTCCCGACATGGTTATACGGCCGTTGACCATGACGTAGCCGCGATGGGCGAGGCGCAGCGCGTGAAACGCATTCTGCTCGACCAGGAAGACTGTCAAACCCTGTTCGCGGTTCAGATCGCCGATGGCTCCGAATATCTGTTTCACGATGAGCGGCGCGAGGCCAAGGGACGGCTCATCCAGCAACAGCAGGCGCGGACGTCCCATCAGCGCGCGGGCGATTGCCAGCATCTGCTGCTCGCCGCCCGATAGCGTGCCGCCGCGCTGCTGGCTGCGTGTGGAGAGCACCGGGAACATGGCATAGACGCGCTTGAGGTCGCCGTCGAAGTGGGCGGCATCGACCAGTTGCGCGCCCATCTGGAGATTCTCCAGCACTGTCATGCGGGGAAAGATGCGCCGGCCCTCGGGCGACTGGGCGATGCCGAGACGTACGATCTCGTGTGTGGCCATGCCGGTGATGTCGTGACCGTCGAAGCGGATAACGCCGTCGCGCGCGCGCGGCGTGCCGCAGATGGTCATCATCAGCGTAGACTTGCCTGCCCCGTTGGCGCCGATAAGGGTGACAATCTCTCCCGGCTTTACGTCGATATCGACTCCCTTGAGCGCCTGGATCTTGCCGTAGAAGGCGGTGACGCCGGATACCGAAAGCAGCGGGGCTGCCTTGTTGTCCGGGCGCTTCGTGGATGGGGCCGTCCTGACCGCGACGCCGACCACCTTCTTGACCTTGCGGTCGACCGCCTTGGCACCGGTCTTGTCGGGAGTGGATTTCTTCTTGCGGGGAGGGGCCATGTTCAGGCGACCTCCTCTTCCTCGACGCCCAGATAGGCGGCGATCACATGGGGATCGCTGCGCACGAAGTCCGGCGTGCCGTCGGAAATCTTCTTGCCGTAGTCGAGCACGACGATGTGGTCGGAAATCTCCATCACCACGCTCATGTCGTGCTCGATAAGCAGGATGCCGATCTTCTGCTCCTTCTGGATGTCGAGAAGGAGGCTGTTGAGTTCGTCGGATTCGCGCGGGTTCAGTCCCGCAGCCGGTTCGTCGAGGCACAGCAGCACCGGCTCCATGCACATGGCGCGGGCGATCTCCAGCCGCCTCTGGTCGCCATAGGGAAGATCGGCGGCGGGGTCATCGGCGCGGTCGATCAGATGCGTCTTCTCGAGCCAGAACCTGGCGCGCTCCAGCGCGGCCTTTTCCGACCTGCGATATCTGGCGAGGCCGAACAGCCCGGCAATGCTGAAGGCCGAGGCGCGCATGAGCCGGTTGTGCTGGGCAACGAGCAGGTTTTCCAGAACTGTCATGCCGCCGAACAGGCGGATGTTCTGGAAGGTGCGGGCCACGCCGGCGCGCCGGGCGATCACGTGGTCGTCCATACGCTCCAAAAGGAAGGTGTCGCCGCCGCCGCGGTCGAGGGTGATCATGCCCTCAGTCGGCTTGTAGAAGCCGGTGATGCAGTTGAACACCGTGGTCTTGCCAGCGCCGTTTGGGCCAATCAGGGCGGTGATGTCTCCGCGCCCGGCATTGAAGGACAGGGAGTCGATGGCCACCAGCCCGCCGAAGCGCATGGTTAGATGCTCGACCTTGAGCAGGGGGTGCTTGTCCCAGGCGTTCATCCCTTGCCCTCCTGCACAAGGTCGGAGGAGATCGCCTTTCGCTCCTTGAGGAAGACGGAAGGCTGGCGCGAAGCGATGAGACCGCGTGGCCGCCAGACCATGATGGCAACCATGGCGAGGCCGAAGACCAGCATGCGCAACTGCTCCAGGTCGCGAAACAGCTCGAAGCCGCCGATCATGACCACCGCGGCGATGACCACGCCGATCTGGCTGCCCATGCCGCCGAGCACGACGATGGCAAGGATGATCGCGGACTCGATGAAGGTGAAGGACTCCGGCGAGATGAAGCCCTGGCGGGTGGCGAAGAAGCTGCCGGCGAAGCCGCCGAACATGGCGCCGAGCGCGAAGGCGGTGAGCTTGGTGTTACGGGTGTTGATGCCGAGCGAGCGGCAGGCGATCTCGTCCTCGCGCAGGGCTTCCCACGCGCGGCCCAGCGGCAGGCGGCGCATGCGGATGGTGACGAAGTTGGTCAGAAGCGCGAGCGCGAAGATGATGTAATAGAGAAACATGATGCGGTGGATGGGCGAATATTCGATGCCGAAGAAATCGTGGAAGGACGGCTCGCCGCCGCGCTGAAGCTCGAGGCCGAACAGGGTCGGACGGGGGATGCTGGAGATTCCGTCGGGCCCGTTGGTGAGCGAGTACCAGTTGATGAG
>JAYZVT010000086.1:0-5361 GCA_036155355.1 Pseudomonadota bacterium | reverse complement strand
TGGAGTGCATGCGCCGGCCGATCCGCAACAACACGCGCGCAGGGGAGGCGGTCTATGACCCGTTCCTTGGCAGCGGTAGCACCCTGATCGCCGCCGAGAGCGAGGGCCGCGTCTGTCTCGCGATCGAGTTGAACCCGCTCTATATCGACGTCGCCATCCGCCGCTGGCAGGCCTTCACCGGTCGGCAGGCCCGTCTCGGGCCCGAAGGCCCGGCCTACGACCAGGTCGCCGCGGAGCGGGTGCCGGTCTCGGTCGCGATCTAGGAGATACCAGTCATGCGGGGTCGCAAGCCGAAACCGACACGCTTGAAGACGCTGGCCGGCAATCCTGGCAAGCGGAAGCTGAACCACGACGAGCCGAAGCCTCCGCCGGCGGTGCCAGATTGCCCACCGGAGCTCGGGCCCGCGGCCCAGAAGGAGTGGGGGCGGCTGGTCGGCGATCTGTCGAGACTGGGGCTTCTCACCAATCTCGATCGCACGGCGCTTGCCACCTACTGCAATGCCTACGCGCTGTGGTCCGAGGCAATCGAGCAGATCGGAAAGTTCGGCTCGGTCATCAAGTCGCCCAAGGGCTACCCGATCCAGAATCCGTACCTGGCCATAGCAAACCGCCAGGCCGAGATCATGATGCGTATCGCGGCGGAGTTCGGGTTCACGCCGGCTGCGCGGAGTCGAATCTCCGCACCGGACCTGGATCCGGCGCAGGGATCCTTCCTTAAGAAACTCGAGCAATAGGACCGATAATGTCTCAAGGGGTCCTTTGGCAGCAGGCCAATTCTCAAATTCAGGGTTATGGGGGGTCTCTAAAGCTGGGCCAGAGCCTGCTTGAAACAGTGCATAGGCACGCGACCAAAGCCAGCGCCGATCTGACCTATGCCAGGATCTTTGTGGGCAATACCCGTGTTGAATATCGGCTCTATGTTCTTTGAGACGACTTTCTCCGCGTCGATACCGAGGGGCGCGCCCCGGTAGTCGAGAATCGGAATCCTGAAGCGCTCATGCTCCGCGCTTGTGATATCAAACATCGGCAGTGACAACCTCTGCATGGCATCAACACTGCCGCCCATGAAGCGCGCAAGTGCCGGCGCCCCCGACATGGCGAAGGCGCCAAAGCCGAATGTCTCGGCTATTTCACTGTCTCCTATGACGGGGCTCGCGTCGCTGACATCGAAGCCCTCGAAATAGTGCCCGGTTACCACCGGTACAGGTGCCGTGAACCAGCGTTTGCCGCAGCCGCTGATGCGAATCCCCCACCGGCTTCCGTTCGCAGCCATGGCCGTAACAATCGTGGAGCCGTCGATGCCTTCCGCCCAGAGCATCGCTGCCTTTGCGGCAGCCATGGTCAGGGGCAGAAAGAAAATCTCGTTAGTCGCGAGGAATGTCAGCGCTCGCACGCCGGCGCTCTTTTCGCCGCAGACCTCGCACAGGCTCGGAGCGACAGCGTTGGCGAACAAAGCGCCCGCAGCCTTCTGCCGACTGTGTCCATCATCGCCCATCTGCAGGGCCTGGCTGAGAATCTCGAACAGGTCCACGCCACCGCGGTGGCGGACGGCGCACCCGAGGAGATCGGCGAACTCGCCTTCCATCCACGCGTAACGATTGAGCGTGTCAGGATCATGCGAGCCGTAGCGGAGAGCCTTCCCGCGTCCCTCGTTTATGGCGGAGAAAGCGCGGGTGCCACCCTCGCGGTTCTCGACAACGAATACGCGCGTCTCGCGCGCGATGACACCGCCATAGGTGGCAAGCACGTCATGCTCCGAGGCTGACACAAGCCTGATCTGGCCAGAGGAGGCCATTTGCTCGGCGTCTTCAGGACCGCGCGCGGCGCCGCGATGAATCAGGCTTCCGAGCACTGCTCCTCGTAGCGCACCGCAGGCTTCATTCCACCCGTTCAGCAGGGGCGGTCCGGCGTGGAGGAAGTCGTTGGCGCCGAGCTTCGGGATGACATCACCGGCCGGTGCCACGTCGACAAGCAGGGCCTGGGACGCTTTCAGCCGGCGCAGCGCCTCGGCGTTGGCAGCCTTAATGTTACCATGCTTGCGTCTGGACATTTCCGGTCCTCCGCAGCCCGGTCTCTGGATGGCCTGCTAGTACTCGCCGCGAGCCCGGGCATCGAATGTCGCCGCAAGAGACTCTTCGGCGATCTGCAGGGTCTCGTCGATATCCGCGTCCGTGTGACTGAAACTTACGTGGTTGCGCTTCAGATTCATCGGTATTTCGAATACGCCGCGCTTCATCAGGTTGCGCCGGTAGTTGACATAAAGCTCTGCGTCATTGTCGAGCAGATCAGAGAAATTCTCAATCTTCGGCTTGTCCATGAAGTAGAGCGTATAGACGGAGCCGAAGCCTGCGACCGTGCAGGGATAACCGTTGCGCTTGACGATATCGCGCAAGCCGTCGCGCATCTTGTCGCCAAGCCTGAAAATATGCTTGTGCACCTCGCCGCCTTCGAGCTTGCCGATGGTGGCGAGCGCGGCGGCCAGGCAGCTCGAATGGCCGTTGAATGTGCCGGAGAAGAAGACATCGCCGCCCACACGCGTATTGAAGCGCTGCATCATATCCTTCTTGCCGCCGATCGCGGCGATGGGAAAACCATTGGCGATGGCCTTGCCCATGGTCGTCAGATCCGGCGTCACCTTGCAGATGCTCTGGTAGCCGCCGATGTGATGACGGAACCCGGTAATCACCTCATCGAAAATCAGCACAATGCCTTCGCGGTCGCAGATGCGCCGGAGACCCTCAAGGAACTCCTGCTTCGGCATTATGCAGCCGACGTTGTGCGGAATAGGCTCCAGCATGATCGCGGCAACGTCGCCTGCATTCTGCCGGATCGTCTCCTCCACGCTACCCAAGTCGTTGAAGACGCAGACGAGTGTGTTGTCCACGGCTTCGTCGAGCATGCCGGCTGAGCCGGGATCGCGGCCGTTGACCAGATTGGAGCTCGAAATCACGTTGCGCAGCACATAGTCGTGCCAGCCGTGGTAGCAGCCCTGAAACTTGATGATCTTGCGTCGGCCCGTTACAGCGCGGGAGAGCCGGACAGCATGGAAAGTCGCTTCGGAGCCCGTGCAGCACAGCAGTACCTGCTGGACCGAAGGGAGATGCCGTACGATTTTCTTCGACAACTCTAGTTCGAGCTCTGTGGTGCTGACCCCGTACAGATCCGTCGTCTGAACAGTCTCGACCACTTTCTCGACAACGTCCGGATAGCAATGGCCCAGGATGATCGGTGCAAAGGCGGCGTGATAGTCAATGTAGCGCTTGTCAGCGACATCCCAGAGGTAAGCGCCCTTGGACCTGCGAATGCACAGCGGAGGGTCGATGACCCGGATGGCCGTGTGCAGCCCGCCCGGGACATACTGCGATGAAGCCTCGACCAGTTGCCTGTTGGGATCCGTACCCACTGGTTTTCGTGCGGCCGCGGTCGTCATCGCCAGTTCCTCCCCAACGTCCACGCTAGGATACATCCCCTCCACCGCCAGGCTCTGCATGGTGGCATGGGCATCCCGAGCGCTGGCGAAATTTGCAGTGGAATTGACTTATTGTCAAACGTTTGATCTGAGCTCACAAGCCAGACCCGTGCACCCTGAGCGCGCCCAAGCCGCTCGCTCACTAGAAAGTCGGCGGCGTGTTGATCCAGATGACCCGGGCAACAACCTTGCCGGGATTTCGGTAGGAGTGGGGAATGTTCGAATAGAAAAAGAACGAGGCGCCGGCCTTCAGGTTGTATTTCTTACCGCCAACAGTCAGTTCCAACTCACCCTCGAGGACATAGCCGCATTCCTCGCCTTGGTGCTGGAGGATGCCGCCGCTGTGGCCGCCCGGCTCCATCACGAAGACAAATCCCTCGAGAAGGCGTCCTTCCTCGTAGGGGATCATTATCTCGGCTTCGATTCCCTCCCACTGAACGATGCCCTGAACCTTGCCGGCAACCGGACGCTCATCTTGCGTCAGCACGACCTTGTCGAGGTTCTCGTCCATGGCGAACAGCGCCGAAACGCTGGTGCCCAGCACTTGAGAGAGCCTGTGCAGCGTGGAAAGCGACGGGTTGATCTTGTTGTTCTCGATCTTCGAGATGAGACTTGGCGAAAGGCCAGTTGCCTCGGCCAGATCTACGAGCCGCAAGCCCTTCAGCCTGCGTTCGCGTTTCAGTTGGTAGCCGATCCTCGAACTCGCGAGGGACCGCTCGGGAAAGTCCGAGATATCGCCATGCTTTTGCAGGTTCGCCCTGGATTTCGCCGTAGCCATTTCGAGTTTTTTGCTTCAACTCCTGATGTGGCAGTTTCCATCAGCACAAAAATTGGGCGAGCGTGCCAATAGAATCATCACTCAATCCATAGCCTAGATGCAGTGAATTCGGCAATCGAAACAGCGGCCTCGAACTATCTCTGCCCCGCAATGTAAGGAATCATCAGTGCCTTGGGATAGGCCGCGCGTCTTGCCACGATCATGAGAGCGATGATTGACAGGACATATGGCAGCATCAGGAATAACTGGTAAGGGAGATAGGCGCCAATCTGCTGCTGCAGCCGCAACTGGAAGGCGTCAATTCCGGCAAAAAGCAAGGCGCCGAGGAGTGCCTTTCCGGGCCGCCATGAAGCAAAGATGACGAGAGCGATACAAATCCAGCCTCTGCCTTGCATCATATTGATGTAAAAGGCGTTGAACGCGGAAAGCGTCAGGAAGCATCCTCCCACGGCCATAAGGGCGCTACCGATCATGACCGAACCAACACGCACGCTGTGAACGTTAATTCCCTGCGCCTCGGCCGCATGTGGGTTCTCGCCGACCATGCGGATCGCGAGGCCCAGTGGCGTCGCGTACAGCACATAGGCGACGACGGCCACGCAGACAAATGCAAGGTATGTCAGAGCCGTCTGTGCGAAGAGCGCCGGTCCGATCAACGGAATATCCGACAGCAGCGGAATGACTATGGGCTCGAATGCCTGGATGCCCGGGGGCGTGGACACGCCCGGTAGCAGCAGACGAAACATGTAGTAACTCAGGCTCGTCGCCAGCAGCGTGATGCCGAGGCCAGTCACATGCTGCGACAGGGCGAGCGGACAGGTCAGTAGGCCATGCAGCAGCCCAAAAAGGGTGCCGGCGATCGCTGCCATGGCGACGCCCGTCCAAAGGTCACCGCCCTGATAGACGGTCATCCAGCCGACCATCGCGCCGACTGTCATTATACCCTCGATGCCAAGGTTGAGAACGCCGGCGCGCTCGCAGATGAGTTCGCCGAGCGTGCCAAAGATGAACGGCGTGGCTATACGGACCGTCGCTACCCAGAAGGATACGCTGAGGAAGATTTCGAGAATGTCCATCGGCTAGCTCCAGCGCACTCGGTATCTGAGCAGCATCA
>JAYZVT010000085.1:0-2952 GCA_036155355.1 Pseudomonadota bacterium | reverse complement strand
CGCGTGTTGATGACGCCGGCGCGCTCCAACGCCCACAGGTCGGCCACCTCTTCGACCACGCAGATCATTGTCGCGTCGCGGCGCTGGTCGGTGCAGATGGTGCACGGGTTGGCCGTGTCGAGGTTGCCGCATTGGGCGCAGGCGACGATCTTCTCCGAAGCGTTGCGCATGGCGGCGGCGAGCGGTCCCATAAGCTGGTCCTTGCGCTTGAGCAGGTGCAGCGCCGCGCGCCTTGCCGATCGCGGCCCGAGCCCCGGCAGGCGCGCGAGCAACTGGATCAGCAGTTCGATCTCGGGACCGGCGGCGTTGCGGGACAAGGGTGGGCGGGTCCGCTCAGAACAGCTTCATGCCCGGCGGGATCGGCAGGCCGCCGGTGAGCGACTTCATTTTCTCCTGAAGCTGCGTCTCCATGCGCGAGCGCGCATCCGCATGAGCAGCGACGACAAGGTCTTCCAGGATCTCGCCTTCGCCCGGCTTGAGCAGGCTCTCGTCGATGGACAGGCCCATCATGTCGCCCTTGCCGTTCAGCGTCACCTTGACGAGCCCCGCGCCCGACGCACCCTCGATGCGCATGGCGTCAAGCTCGGCCTGCATCTCGGCCATGCGGCCCTGCAGTTCCTGGGCCTGCTTCATCATGCTGGCGAAATTCTTCATTGTGCGGCGTCCTCTTGCATACTTGCGGGCCCGGCCCTGCCCCTGTTACTCATCGGGATCGAGCGGCCTGACGTCTTCAATAACGGCTCCGGGGAAATGTTCCAGCGCGGCCTTGACTGCCGGATGTTCCATCAGCCGCCGCTTCTCGTCTTCCCTGGCCGCGCGTTCGGCCTCGGCGCGCTCGCGTTCACGCTCGGCGATTGTCTTTCCGCCGCCCTGATCGGACACGGAGACCATCCAGCGCTGGCCGGTCCACTCGGTGAGACGCGCGCCAAGCGTGCTGGCGAGGTCGCGGGGCGCGTCGCCGGTGACGGAAATCTCGATGTGGCCTGGACGGAATCGCACCGGGCGCACCTGGCGCTCCAAAGCATGAGCGAGCTTCAGGTCACGCTTTTCTCCCGCGATTGCTACCACATCCTCAAAACTGGCCAGCGCGGTCCACTCGGCTTCGGCGGGTGCGGCGGCGGGAGCTTCCGCCACGGAGGCTCGGGACCCGCCAGAGGGCGACCCACGCGGGCGGTCAGCGCGCGCAGACGCAGAAATTTGCGTCCCGGTGGCGCCCGCTGGCGCGCCGGTAAATTGACGGATCAAATCGCCGGGTGGCGGCAGCTCGGCGGCATAGGCCATGCGAACCAGTACCATCTCGGCGGCGGCGAGCGGCGCGGGCGCGCCCTGCACCTCGGCAAGACCCTTCAACAGCATCTGCCAGGCGCGGGCGAGCGCGGGCATGTCCAGCCGCGCGGCGAGCGCGGAGGCTTTTTCCCTTTCGGCTTCGGAAAGCGTTGGATCGGCCGCACCGATACCGGCGGCGGCGATGCGGGTGGCCATATGCACGCCTTCGGCCAGTTCGGCCAACACCTGCGCCGGCTCCGCGCCGTCCGCATGAAGCGCGGCGAGACCCTCAAGGGCGGCCTTCGCGTCGCCATTCAACAGCACTTCGAGCAGGTCCAGAACCCGGGCTCGGTCGGCAAGGCCAAGCATGGCGCGCACATGGTCGGCCGAAACCGTGCCGGAAGCGTGGGCAATGGCCTGGTCGAGGATGGACAGGCCGTCGCGCACCGACCCTTCCGCGGCCCTGGCGACGAGCGCGAGCGCGGCGTCCTCGATCCCGACGCCCTCCTGCCTTGCAATGGATGCGAAATGGGCGCGCAACTGCGCGGCCTCGACGCGGCGCAGGTCGAAGCGCTGGCAGCGCGACAACACCGTTACCGGGACCTTGCGGACCTCCGTTGTGGCAAAAATGAATTTCACATGGGGCGGCGGCTCTTCAAGCGTCTTCAGCAACCCGTTGAAGGCTGCCTTGGAGAGCATGTGGACCTCGTCGATGATATAGACCTTGTAGCGCGCCGAAACCGGCTTGTAGCGGGCGCTCTCGATGATCTCGCGGATGTCGTCGATACCGGTGTGGGAGGCGGCATCCATTTCCAGCACGTCCACATGGCGCGACTCCATGATTGCGGCGCAGTGCTCGCCCAGATCGGGCATGTCCACAGTGGGGCCTTTCTCCCCGCCCCTGCCGGTGTAGTTCAGCGCCCGCGCCAGGATGCGCGCGGTGGTGGTCTTGCCAACGCCACGGACGCCTGTGAGCATATAGGCCTGCGCGATGCGCCCGGTGGCGAAGGCATTGCGCAGCGTGCGCACCATCGCCTCCTGGCCGATCAGTTCATCAAAGGTGCGGGGACGGTATTTGCGCGCGAGTACGGCGTAATCCAGCCCGGCGGCGCCCGGCTCGGGAGCACGCGCCGCGACGGGGGTATTTCCCTTGCCCTTGCCGCTCATGCTTTCCCCGGATGATCCCTTGTTGCCCCGGATCGGCCCCTGCCGTGCGGGATCAGGTGCGACCCCGGCAGTGCGTCATCGAGTGGGAGGCTGGACATGCAACCCGTATCGAACTCGTTAGGGCTGCTTCCTTCCGGACCTGACCCGGTTGGCGAGAGACACGTCTGCCGCCAACCTCCCGCGGGGGATTATACAGACCTGACTCCGCCGGGGAAGCAAGGTCTCAGCAGTCTTTCCCTTCAGCCGGCTTGCCTGCGCGGGAACCCGGACAGACAATGCCCGCCTGCAGGAGAAGACACATGGACGCAGCGACCAGTGCGAAACTGCTGACACCGGGCCTTTCCGCCGAGCTTCGCCTCGACCGCGCCGCCGAGCGCCGCGGCGACAGGGAGTGGATCGCGTCAAGGCTGCAGGACGCGCGCAGCCGGATGCTGCTGCTGGTTGATCTGAAGGTGTCGATTCTGCCGGCGGCTCCAAGCAAGCAAAGCGGCCTGCGCTGGTATTCCTCCGAGGACATTT
>JAYZVT010000084.1:0-5131 GCA_036155355.1 Pseudomonadota bacterium | reverse complement strand
GACCAGTGCACCCAACTCTTGCAGCTCACCCGAAAGCTGGTCATGACGCTCGCGGGACTCGATCTGGATCTGGGTCCGCAGCGCCTCGAGCCGGGTGTCCATCCGGTCGATCTCCGCTGCCAGCCGGTCGATCTGCCGGACGCGCAGGACCAGCGTTTCTATCTCATTCGGGCGGATATTGATGGACTCCATGTCCTTGAGGCGGTGGGACAGGGCATCGAATTCATCACTGCGGGCGGCAAATTTGTCGATCTGCTCGATCTTTTCAGCGAAGCGGCCGACCGTGGCCTGGAGTTCGGCGATCTGGGCGGAGTGATCCACCATCTGGACCGGACCAGGGCGTAGGGCGGTCGCAGGACGGAGAGCGATCTGGCCTGCGGCAAGGATCAGAAACAGTCCAGCGCCCAGAGCAAGCGAAAGGGCGAAGCCGACGCCCGCCTGCAGATGCAGACCAGCGGAAATTGCCAACGCCACCACGGCCATTGCCGTCAAAGTCGCTATGTCCGCGAGCCCGCGCAGCAGCCGGCCGCCGCCCGTCTTTGCCTCTGAAGACCTTGCCATCGGCTCGAATCAATTAACGTGTTGCGTGGCAACTCTCA
This sequence comes from Pseudomonadota bacterium, assembly GCA_036155355.1. Lineage (GTDB taxonomy): Bacteria > Pseudomonadota > Alphaproteobacteria > Rhizobiales > Methyloligellaceae > JAYZVT01. Next base: position 4,532 of record JAYZVT010000084.1, on the reverse strand, counting down.
CAGAGCGGTGGCGGGAGGGCAACCGTGTTCGCGCCGCTGTCCACGGGATCACCAGGCGCGGAATGGCCGGTGTCGGCAATGGCCGGATCGCCAATGGGTGCATGCCGCAGGCGGTACACTCCTGCCGCGCTTGCTTGACTTCCCCGCCCGACCGGCCTATTCCACGGGCGTCATTGGCACTCTCCACAGTGGAGTGCCAGCACATTTTTCCGGCTCCCGAAGAGGCGCCGCAATCCAGCAAAAACGGAGAGAAGTCCCATGAAGTTCCGTCCGCTCCATGATCGCGTTGTGGTGCAGCGCCTCGAGGAGGAGCACAAGACCGCAGGCGGCATCATCATCCCCGATACAGCCGCCGAGAAGCCGCAGCAAGGCAAGGTCATCGCCGTTGGTCCAGGCGTGCGCGGCGACGACGGCAAGCTCGTCCCTCTCGATGTCAAGAAAGGTGACAAGGTGCTGTTCGGCAAATGGTCGGGCACCGAGGTCAAGGTCGATGGCGAAGAGCTGTTGATTATGAAGGAATCCGACATCATGGGCGTGCTCGACAAGTAGCACTGCCCGCTGCCCGGCCAGTCCGGGACATTCGATCGAGATTAGAAATACGAGCGGCAGGAGTTTGAAATGGCTGCGAAAGACGTGAAGTTTTCCTCCGACGCGCGCGACCGGATGCTGCGCGGCGTCGATATCCTGGCCAACGCGGTCAAGGTGACGCTGGGTCCCAAGGGCCGCAATGTCATCCTCGACAAGTCGTTCGGCGCGCCCCGCACAACAAAGGACGGCGTGACCGTGGCGAAGGAAATCGAGCTTGAGGACAAGTTCGAGAATATGGGCGCACAGATGGTGCGCGAGGTCGCTTCGCGGACGAACGACGAGGCCGGCGACGGCACGACAACCGCGACGCTGTTGGCCCAGTGGATCGTCCGCGAAGGCCTGAAGGCCGTGGCCGCCGGCATGAACCCGATGGACCTCAAGCGCGGCATCGACAAGGCCGTCGTCGAAGTGGTCGATGAGATCAGGAAGATGTCGAAGAAGGTGGGCTCTTCGGGCGAAATTGCCCAGGTCGGCGCCATCTCGGCCAATGGCGAAAAATCCATCGGTGACATGATAGCGAGCGCGATGCAGAAGGTCGGCAACGAGGGCGTCATCACCGTCGAGGAGGCCAAGAGCCTTGAGAGCGAACTCGACGTGGTGGAAGGCATGCAGTTCGACCGCGGCTACCTGTCCCCCTACTTCATCACCAATGCGGAGAAGATGACTTGCGACCTGGAGGATCCCTATATCCTCATCCATGAGAAGAAGCTGGCCAACCTGCAGGCCATGCTCCCGGTCCTCGAGGCGGTGGTGCAGTCGGGGCGTCCGCTTTTGATCCTGGCCGAGGACGTGGAAGGCGAGGCTCTCGCCACGCTGGTGGTCAACAAGCTGCGTGGAGGCCTCAAGGTCGCGGCGGTGAAGGCTCCTGGCTTCGGTGACCGCCGCAAGGCCATGCTGCAGGACATCGCCACCCTGACGGGCGGTCAGGTGATCTCCGAAGACATCGGTATCAAGCTGGAGAATGTCACCCTGCAGATGCTGGGCCGCGCCAAGCGTGTCGGCATCACCAAGGACGACACCACAATTGTCGATGGCTCGGGCAAGAAGAAGGAGATCGAGGCGCGCGTGTCGCAGATCCGCGCCCAGATCGAGGAGACCACCTCCGACTATGACAAGGAGAAGCTGCAGGAGCGGCTGGCGAAGCTCGCTGGCGGCGTTGCGGTCATCAAGGTCGGCGGCGCCACCGAGGTCGAGGTGAAGGAGCGCAAGGACCGCGTCGACGACGCGCTGAACGCCACCCGCGCCGCGGTCGAGGAAGGCATCGTGCCGGGCGGCGGCGTGGCGCTGCTGCGCGCTTCAGCCAACCTGAAAGTCAAGGGCGAGAATGCCGACCAGGACGCGGGCATCGCCATCATCCGCCGTGCACTGCAGGCACCCGTTCGACAGATCGCGGAGAACGCAGGCGTCGAGGGTTCGATTGTCGTCGGCAAGCTGCTGGAGAACAAGAAAGTGTCCTTCGGCTACGACGCGCAGAACGACGCCTATTGCGACTTGATTCAGTCGGGCATCATCGACCCGGCGAAAGTCGTGCGCACCGCACTGCAGGACGCAGCCTCCATCGGCGGCCTGCTGGTCACGACCGAAGCAGGCGTGGCCGAGGCGCCAAAGAAGGACGAGCCACATGCACATGGCCATGGCGGCGGCATGGGCGGCATGGGAGACATGATGTAGTTCCCCGTCGCATCACTATTCAAGTCTTGAGGGCCGCCCCGGAGATGGGGCGGCCTTTTTGTTGCCCTCGTGACTGCAATTTGTGCAATCGCGATGATGCGCTGCCGAAGAAAGTGGCCGCAGCATAGCAACTCCCACCATAACTACCTGAATCTCTTAGGTGAATTTGTCTGGCATACGCCTTGCTGTCAACCTGACGCCGGGCCGTCGTGGCACGGACAACAAACACAAGAGACGATGGGGTGTCAGATGAGCTTCACCAAGAATCCCTATGACGCGGACGTCCATCTGGGTGGCGGTTGCAGTTGTGGCTGTCACGCAAGCCAGTCCGAGCACGATGCCGTGGCGGCAAAGGAGACCGATGCCGTGGCGACAGAAGACCTGCTCGCGCAGGCGGTCGAAACTTCCATCGTCAGAAGCATTTTCGGCACGGATCTGGCGCGACGCAACTTCCTGAAAGCCGTGGGCGCGAGCACCGCTGCCGCGGCCATCGCGGAAGTCTTCCCCATGGGCATCGCCAAGGCCCTTGCCGCGGAAGCTGGCGGCAAGCTGGAGAAAACCAAGCTGAATGTGGGTTTCGTGCCGATCACCTGCGCCACGCCAATCATCATGGCGCATCCGATGGGCTTCTACAAAAAGTACGGCCTCGACGTGGATGTCATCAAGACAGCCGGCTGGGCGGTATCGCGTGACAAATCTCTATCTGGCGAATACGACGCCTCACACATGCTGACGCCGATGCCACTCGCGATCACGGTCGGGGCGGGCTCGAACGCCACGCCCTGGACGATGCCTGCTGTGGAAAACATCAACGGCCAGGCGATCACGTTGTCCGTGAAGCACAAGGACAAGAATGATCCGAAAATGTGGAAGGGTTTCAAATTCGCGGTGCCCTTCGACTATTCAATGCACAACTTCCTGCTGCGTTACTATGTGGCGGAACACGGTCTCGATCCCGACAAGGACATCCAGATCCGCGTGCTGCCGCCACCGGAAATGGTGGCCAACCTGGCCGCCGACAACGTCGACGGCTACCTTGCGCCCGACCCCTTTAACCAGCGCGCGGTCTATGACGGCGTGGGCTACATCCACAAGCTGACCAAAGAAATCTGGGAAGGACATCCCTGCTGCGCCTTTGCGGCAAGCCAGAAGTTCGTGGACGAAATGCCGAACACGTTCATCGCCCTCTACAAGGCGATCATTGATGCGACGCAGTTCGCCCACAAGCCGGAGAACCGCAAGGAAGTGGCGGCGGCCATCTCGCCAAAGAACTACCTCAATCAGCCGGTGACGGTGGTCGAGCAGGTGCTGACTGGCACATTCGCCGACGGACTGGGCGGCGTGCAGAAAGTGCCAAACCGCATCGACTTCGACCCGTTCCCCTATCACTCGATGGCGGTGTGGATCCTGACGCAGATGAAGCGCTGGGGCTATATCAAGGGCGACGTGGACTACAAGGCCGTGGCCGAAAAAGTCTATCTCGCCTCGCGCGCGACGACGGTGATGAAGGAAATGGGCCTGACGCCGCCTTCTGCCACCTACCAGAAGTATACCATCATGGGTAAGGAGTTCGACCCGGCGAAAGCGGATGAGTACGCTGCTTCTTTCGCCATCGGGAGGGTTTGATGGTTCGTACCTTCTCGATGCCCGCCAAGGCGGCGGTGCTGTCGGCCGTGCTCTTCGCTGCCTTCCTGCTAGCCTGGCATATCGCTGTCGGGCCGGCGGGGGGCGGAAGTGCGGGAATGGATCCGGAGCTTGCAGCCCTGCTCGGGCCGCAGGCCAAGGGCGCCTCTGCCTTCCCCGCACCGGGCGCGGTATTTAAGGAATTGTGGCGCCATGTCACCGATCCCTTCTACGACAAGGGACCGAACGACAAGGGCATCGGCATTCAGCTCGCCTATTCGCTGGCGCGTGTCACCCTGGGCTTTGGCATGGCGGCGCTGGTCGCCATTCCCTTCGGGTTCCTGATTGGTATGAGCGAGTTGGTCTACAAGGCGCTGGACCCGTTCTTCCAGATCCTCAAGCCGATCTCGCCGCTCGCGTGGATGCCGCTGGCGCTTTACACAATCAAGGACTCCAACGCGAGTTCGGTGTTCGTCATCTTCATCTGTTCTCTGTGGCCCATGCTCATCAATACGGCCTTCGGGGTGGGATCGGTGCGGCGTGAATATCTCAATGTGGCGAAGACGCTCGAGCTGGGGCCGCTACGCACCGCCTGGAAGGTCATACTTCCCGCCGCTGCGCCGACGATCGTCACCGGCATGCGCATTTCC
>JAYZVT010000083.1:0-5683 GCA_036155355.1 Pseudomonadota bacterium | reverse complement strand
CGCGCTTCGACGTGGCAAGCGAATGAATCTCGTCAATGACGAGAAAGCGAAGTCCGCCGAGCAGAGTCCTGGCATCGGGATGCGACAGAAGCAGGGCCACCTGCTCGGGCGTGGTCATGAGTATGTCGGGCGGGGCGTATCGCTGCCGTTGCTTTCGGCTTGCCGGCGTGTCGCCGGTGCGGGTCTCGACTTTGACATCGAGACCCATTTCCTCCACCGGCTGCATCAGATTGCGGGCAACATCGACGGCGAGCGCCTTCAAGGGCGAGACATAGAGCGTATGGATGCCATTTGCTGGTCGGTGCCGGCCCTCGTTCAGCTCGATCAGCGCGGGCAAAAAGCCAGCGAGCGTCTTGCCGCCGCCGGTCGGGGCAATGAGGAGTGCGGAATTTCCGGCATCGACTTCGGCCAGCAGACGCAATTGATGCTCGCGCGGGGTCCAGCCGCGTGTTGCGAACCAGCCCGCAAAAGGCTCGGGCAGCAACTGCGATTCAATGTCCGCCGCGGGCTTTCGGGCCGTCTGTACCATATTGTGAGTTGCCGCCGGTTCCGGTTCCGGCGGCAATCCTAGCCCCAGGCGACCCCGGGGAGAACCGGCAGCAGGCGGGCAGCCTACTGGCGTTGCGCGCCGCGGCTCACGCCGGACACCCTGCGGACCACTGCCGGCAGTTCGCCCGGTTCGAATACGGGCAGCGAGCAGATGCGCTCGGCGCAGGCGAAGGCGGCGGGACGGTCCAGCTCAGGGTATTCAACATCCGGATTTGGCATGGGGCCTTCGCGCTTGTCCCACCAATCAACGCGCTTGTAGAGCGCGGGAAACCGTTGCGCCGCGGCATGGAGCGAGCGCGAATCCGCATGATCGCGCGGGCCGACGATTGTTATATGAATTGGCTCGCGGGCCACTTCCTCGTCGGCCTGGACGACGCCGACAAGAAAACGGCGCATTGACGTGACGTCGTTGGTTGTCAGAAAGCGCATGGCGTGCTCGGCAACGGCCTTGTGACCTTCGCTGCCGGTATACCGGTGCAGCATGTTGGCGAAGCGCGCGAGCTGGATGTTTTCCTCTATCTGCACCACCGGGCGGGAGAAGACCCCGACTTCGGCGATGCGTGTCCTGGTGGTCATGTAGCCTGCGGTCGCGTGCCGGAAATTCACGTCTATAAAGTCGCCGGCTCGGGCAGCAGCCAAGAACCATTTGCGCTCGCCGGTGGCGGCGTAGAGGTCAAGGGCCGCCTGCCCCATTGCCAGAGAATCGCCGAGGAACGGACCGCCGCGGTCATTGGCAGAATGGGCAAAGCCGCCGCCTTCGAGGGATCGATTCGCAATTACCCATTCCGCGGCCTGGATGGCGTGCTTCAGCGCCGCGCCGTCGCCCGTTGCCGCGTGATAGGCGGCCAGTCCGCTGATGGCCCAGCCGTTCTCCCTCGCATAGAGATTGCGGTCGATACGAGGCATTCCGAGCTTCGCACGTTCAGCCGCAGGCAGTGCGTAGAACGTCTTGCCGCTCACGGTACGGTCCAGATCGGCGTCCTGACTGGTATAAAATGCGCCGGACTCATCCCGCATCATGCCAGTGAGGTAGCGTACGATATCCTTCGCCGCCTGCTGATAGCGCTCCTCTCCCCAAAGCGCCCAGGCGAGGCTGTAGTGCCGCAGATAGCTCGACTGATAGGACATGATCTTTTCGTAGTGCGGCGACTTCCAGTCCACCTCGTCGGAATATTGATAGACGCCACCCCATTCGCGATCGAATAGATTGAGGGCCGCGTCGAGTGTCTGCCTGGCCCGCCGCGCGGCCTTTTCGTCGCCCCTTGACGCCGCTTCGAGGGCGTAGTCCATGCTCTCAGTATGGAGAAACTTGTGGACGCTGCCCCAGCCGCCATTCGTCTCGTCATAGACTGCATCGTAGTTGGAAAGCAGCAGTTCCCGTTGGGCGGCGGTAAGGAGTGAAGTTTCGGATGCGGTGATCTCGGCCTGCGGCAATACCGAGGGTCCGGGAGACGGATCGTCGATGATGGCCTGGAGGATCGCAGCCATGCGCTCCGGCGGGATATAGCCGCTCAGCTTGACGATCTCGCTGCCGTCGGGCGCGAAAACTATGGTGGCCGGCCATCCCCAATCGCCGTAGCGGCTCGAAATATCCGGATTGGCGTCCTGATCGACACGAACAGGGAGATATCTGGACTTGAGCAGATCGACGACCTTGGGGTCGCGGTAGGTCTTCTCCTCCATGACATGGCACCAGTGGCACCAGACCGCTTCAAGATCGAGGATGACGAACCGGTTCTCGGCCCGGGCCACGTCGAAGAGGTCCGCCGACCAGCTTCGCCAGTCGAGTTCGGCGCGGACGGGGGCGACCGCCGCGACAAGTCCTACCAACACGACGAGCGGGCCGAGCAGAGCCGTCGGCCGGAAAAATCTGCGGAATTTCATGCGGCATCTCCCAATGACCTGCCGCAGATACGGCCTGTCCCAGGTTCCGGTTCAGGCCGGCCGCTCACAAGAGCGCGAGCCGCCAGCCGACGGGACAACTTGATACCGGGTGTCGCCATACCAAATTAGCTATGTTAAGAGGCCAACGGCGGCGGGGCCGATTCTGGAGATGTCTTGCGATGGAACGTTTCTTCGGCGGAAATCCGGGAATTGTGGTGATCCGGCTGGCGGTCATCTCGCTGATCGTCGGTGTGCTGCTGTCCGCCCTCGGGCTTAACGCCTATGACATCATCGAAAGCTTCCGCCGCCTCGTCCGGCATATCTACGAGATGGGCTTCGACGCCGTCGAGTGGGCCTTCCGCTACTTCCTGCTTGGCGCGGTCGTGGTGTTCCCGATCTGGTTCGTCGCGCGCACCATGAAGCTGTTCGGACGATCCACGCCCGTCAGCCGCACGCGCGGCTCCGACATCTAATCCGGCCCAGACATGGCGCGGAGGCGCCATGCGGGCGCGGGCGACGGCGAGGCACTGACCCACCGCAACGTCCTTGCCATCGCGGTCCCGATCATCTTCGCCAATGTGACGACGCCACTCATAGGCATCGTCGATACCGCCGTGCTCGGCCAGCTCGGCGACCCGCATTACATCGGCGCGGTGGCAATCGGCGCAATCATCTTCACCATGGTCTATTGGGCGTTCGGGTTCCTGCGCATGGGCACGACGGGCCTGACGGCGCAGGCCGAAGGCGCGGGCAACGACGCGGAAGTGGCGGCGACGCTGACGCGCGGGCTGTTGCTCGCGGCCGTGGCGGGCACGGCCCTGATCCTGCTGCAGAAGCCGATCGGGGAGATCGCCTTCGGCCTGCTGCAGGGCACTCCGGACGTGGAGAGAGAGGCGGAGACCTATTTTTACATCCGCATCTGGAGCGCGCCCGCCGCGCTCGCCAACTACGCCTTTCTCGGATGGTTTATCGGCATCGGACGGGCGGGTACGGCGATGTCGCTGCAGTTGCTGCTGAACGGCGCCAATGCGGGTCTCGACGCGCTGTTCGTGCTCGGCCTGGGCATGGATGTCGACGGCGTCGCCATCGGCACGCTGATGGCCGAAGCGGGTGCAGCGGTGGCAGGCTTCATGATCGCCTGGCAAGAGTTCCGCCGGCGCGGGGCGACAGTCGACCGGGCACGGATGCTTGAGGCGGCGGCGCTGAGACGGATGCTCAGCGTCAACGGTGACATCATGATCCGAACGCTGAGCCTGATGTTCGCCTTCGTCTGGTTCACCGCGCAGTCGGCGACAGCAGGGGACGTGACGCTCGCCGCCAACGCCATCCTGATGAACCTTGTCAGCTTCGCCGCCTATTTCCTGGATGGCTTCGCCTTTGCTGGAGAGACATTCGTCGGACAGGCCATCGGCGCGGGCCGGAGGCGGCGTTTCCGCGAGACGGTGCTGATGACGAGCCTTTGGGCGGCGGCGTTCAGCATCGCCATCGGCGCAGTGTTCTGGTTCGCGGGAGGTGCCATCATCGATGCGCTGACGGTCAGCCCCGAGGTGCGGACGCAGGCGCGCGTCTATCTGGCCTGGGCGGCAATCATGCCAGTCATCAGCTTCCCCTGTTTCCAGCTCGACGGCATCTTCATCGGCGCGACGCGCAGCGCCGACATGCGCAACATGGCGCTGGTCAGCCTGGCCATATATCTCGCGGCCTGGGCGTTGCTGACGCCGCTTATGGGCAACCACGGCCTGTGGCTGGCGCTCGCCATCCTCAATCTCGCGCGGGGTGTGACACTCGCAGCACGCTATCGCGCACTCGAGCGCGACCTGTTCGGAACACAGAAACCGCAAGCGGCCTGATGTTCATCCCCACAGTTCCGCCTGCGGCGGATGCACGGTGCTGCCGTCGAAGCGCAAGCAGGGCTCGCGGTCTCGGGCCAGCAATAGCGGGCCGTCCAGGTCGGTCCAATCAGCACCTTGCGCGACCAGCACGGCGGGCGCCATGGCCAGCGACGTGGCGACCATGCAGCCGACCATGACGGACAGGCCCTGCTCGCGCGCCGCGGTGCGCAAGGCCAGCGCGCCGGTCAGCCCGCCGGTCTTGTCCAGCTTGATGTTAATGGCGTCGTAGCAGGACCTGAGCGCCGCCAGGTTGACCGGCCCGTGACAGGACTCATCAGCGCAGACCGGGACGGGACGCTCCAGATTGGCAAGCATGGCGTCCGGCCCGGCCGGAAAGGGCTGCTCGATCAGCGACACGCCAAGTCCAACCAGCTTGGGGGCGAGGAACTCGTAGTCCTCCCTGCTCCAGGCCTCGTTGGCATCGACGATGAGCTGCGATCCGGGCGCAGCCGCGCGGACCGCTTCGATGCGGTCGAGATCCCCTTTCCCCGCCAGCTTCAGTTTCAGCAGCGGGCGCGCCTTCTCCGCCTCGGCGAGACGACGCATGTCCTCGGGCGATCCCAGGGACAAGGTGTATGCGGTCGTGAGCGGCCTCGGCGCAGCGACACCTGCCAAGTCCCAGACCCGCTTGCCCGAGCGCTTCGCCTCCAGGTCCCACAGCGCGCAGTCGATGGCGTTGCGCGCCGCGCCCGCGGGCATGGCTTCCTGCAACTCCAGCCGGTTCAGACCGGCGGCGAGCCTCGGGCCCATGGCGTCGATGGACTTGATTACGCCCTCGATGGTCTCTCCATAGCGTGCGTAGGGAACGCACTCGCCGCGCCCTGAATGCCCGCCTGCGCTGACTTCAGCGACAACGACCTCGGCTTGCGTCTTGCCGCCGCGCGATATGACGAAGCCGCCCCGGATGGGCCAGCTTTCGCGGCGGACGCGCAGCTCGGGCATGGCCGGCTAGAGGATTTCCAGAACAGCCTGGGGCGGACGGCCGATGCGGGCATTGTCGCCTTTGACGACAATGGGCCGTTCGATCAGCTCCGGATGGCCTGTCAGCGCGGTGATGAGCGCTGCGTCGCCAAGCTTTGGATCGGCAAGACCCAGTTCCTTGTAGACGCTTTCGCCGCGCCGGATGATGTCGCGCGGTCCCATGCCAAGCTTCGACAGGATTGTTTTCAGCTCCGCGGCATCGGGCGGCGTCTCCAGATAGTGGACGATGTCGGGTTGGATGCCCTTGCCTTCGATGAGTGCGAGGGTCTGGCGCGACTTGGAACATCGTGGATTGTGATAAATGGTGACGGTCATTTGCATTCAACTTTCATTGTTTTTTGGTGGCGGCCCATTCCGACGCGCGGCTCCCGATAATG
>JAYZVT010000082.1:0-2878 GCA_036155355.1 Pseudomonadota bacterium | reverse complement strand
GCGTCATCATGAACATGGCGCACAAGATCTATTGCCTGGCGCATGGCGAATTGCTGGCCTCGGGCACGCCGAACCAGATCCAGAAGAACAAGCGGGTGGTGGACGCCTATCTCGGCGCGCATTAGCGGCCCGCAATCATGGCGACCAGTGCGCAACGCAACGGGGGTAGTTGTCCGGTGATCGGTAGCAAGCAAGTGAATGCGGTCTGTGACGGCGGGGAGACCCGTAGCGCACCTGTGCGTGCCTTACCGGCGCGCGCGACCAGTGCGGCCACCCGCAAATCGGCGGCAAAGAAATCTCCGAGCAAGAAGGCGAAGCGGCCGGCGAAGAAATCAGGCAAGGGGAAGAAGATCAGCGGCTACGGGCTGGGCCGCGTCGATGCGGTCATTTCCGTCGAAGAAGTAACGCGGCAGGTCGCCAAGATCGCGCAGAATGTCACGGTCAAGCAGCTTGACAAGCTGGTGCCGGGCGAACCTTTCGTGCGCATCGACAAGCTCAGGGCGGGCTACGGGCAGATGCAGATCCTGCACGACCTCTATCTGCGGGTCGGCAAGCAGCAATCCTTGTGCCTGATCGGACCGAATGGCGCCGGTAAGTCCACGATCCTGCACTCGATCTTCGGCTTCAACACCATCTTCTCGGGCAGCATCCAGGTCGGCCAGGGCAAGGAGAAGCGCGACATCACCTCGATGACGTCGAGCGACAAGCTGCGCAAGGCCGGGATCGCCTACATCCTCCAGGACAAGTCTGTGTTTCCGAACATGACAGTGGAGGAAAATCTCTGGATGGGCGGCTACCTGATGGATCAGCCGCAGCGGGCGAAAGACACCGCCGAAAAAGTATTTGATAAATATCCGCGGCTGGCTGCACGCCGCAAGCACCTGGCCAAGGTGCTCTCCGGCGGTGAACGGCGTCTGCTGGAGATTTCGCGCGCGCTGGTCATGGAGCCCGAGGTGCTGCTGGTGGACGAGCCGTCCATCGGTCTGGAGCCGCGCTTTATCGACATGGTGTTCGAGATCCTTCACGACCTGCAGCATGTGGAGCGCAAGACCATCATCATGGTCGAGCAGAATGCCAAGAAGGGGCTCGAATTCGCCGATATCGGCTATGTGCTGGTGTCAGGCGAAGTGGCCATCGCCGGCAGGGGCAAGGACCTGCTGTCGAACCCCGAAGTCGGCCGGCTTTTCCTCGGCGGCTGATCCGCGCGTTCCAGATCAGAAATCGTCACCGGCGAATACGGTCTCCGTGCAGGCAGCGCCGACGGCCTTCAGCCGCACGCAGGCGCTCACCGCATCCGCCGCATTGCTGAACGGTCCGGCGATGAGCCGCAGTTCCTTCTTGCCCTTGCCATCGGCATCACTCACGGCGGGGCCGACTTTTGGCTGCAGGTTGGAAAGCAGCGTAGCGTAGCGCTTCTTCAACTCGCCCGATTTCTTCTCGACCGCCTTCCTGTCGGCGCCGCTCGCCAGTTCGATGGCGAACACGGTCCTCGTGGGTGGCGCGGGCGTGGCGATTGGAAGCGGTGAATTGGCAATCACGTCGTCGCCGAAGCCACTGCCGGGCAGGGTCTGCTTTTCAACGGAGACGGCTGGGCCAGGCGAGGCGGTGCCGATGACCGAGTGAGCGGGATCGCGCGGGCGCGGCGTCGCGGTTTCGCGCGGGATCGAGGCGGTCTCGGGCCCGAATGCCTTTTCGATGATGCCCACGCGCTCCTGCAGCGCTTCTTCGCGCTTGCGCAGTTCGTTCACCGCCGATTTCAGCCAGCGGACCTCGGCGTCGAGCGCGCCGAGGCCGGAAGGCTCAGGCGCGGGTATGCTCCGGGTCGATCCGGTAGCCATGGGAGAAGCAGGCTTGCCCTGCACCAGAATGGGTCGGTCTTCAGCCTGTTGTGCCGGATTGGACAGGGTTAACAGGGAGAGCAGATAGGCGCCGGCCACCAGGGCCAGAACGAACCACAGCATCCGGTACTTGCGGGGCGTCATGGGCGGCCTCTTGCCCTCCAGGCGGCGGCGCACAACGACACCGGGGTCCGCCGCGGACCCGGGCCGATTTCAGACTCCCACCGCGAATCAACGCGTTAACATCAATGAGTCGCCGGGCAGGGTCAATCTTCCCCATGGGACGGCAGTGCGCCCGGGCGTTGTGGCAATCGCAACTTCTTTCCGCTAAAGAGAGGCCCGCGGCTGGCGGGTCCGTCAGGCATGGCTCCTGCAAATCCCGGTATGAAAGCCGCTGAAACAGCGCCCCGGCGTTAACCTTGAGCGTATCCGGACGGATCCGGCCAGCAGATGACACAGCCGAATGCCCTCGCCATTGTCCTTGCCGCAGGCAAGGGAACCCGGATGAAGTCCGGGATGGCGAAGGTCATGCACAGTGTTGCCGGCGCGCCGATGGTTCAGCATGTGGCACTCACGGCGCGGGAGGCAGGTATCGGCCGCTGCGCACTCGTGGTGGCGCCGGGTATGGACGAAGTGCGGCGGGCGGCGCAGGCGCCTGGACTGGACGTCAGCGCCCATGAGCAGCGCGAGCAGCTGGGCACGGCGCATGCCGTACTTGCGGCGCGCGAGGCATTCGAGGGCTTTGAAGGGACAGTACTGGTTCTCTATGGCGACACACCGCTGCTGACGCCGGGGACGCTCGAAAAGGTGCTGGCGGGATTGCATGGCGGCGCCGATCTGGTGGTACTTGGCTTCCACGCCAAAGACCCTTCCGGATATGGCCGGCTGATCGTGGGTGAGCAGGGACGACTCCTGGCGATCCGGGAACACAAGGATGCAAGCCCTGGGGAGCGGAAGATTGCATTCTGCAATTCGGGGGTGTTCGGCTTTCGCGGCGAGGTGCTTGTTTCCCTGCTGGAGCGGATCGGCAACAGCAATGC
>JAYZVT010000081.1:0-6256 GCA_036155355.1 Pseudomonadota bacterium | reverse complement strand
CATCCGGGCCGGCTCAGGCGGCCGTTCGGGAGTCGCGACCGCCGAGAGACCATGCAAGATTTCCACATCGACTGCGGCGAAACGCTGGAAGGGTGCCGCCGCGCTCAGCAGCGCCAGGCAGGCAGCTCCCCCCACCATGGCCAACACACGCAGACTGTCGCGCCTAGTTGCCATGAGAACCCGCGACAGGCCGGCTCCCGGCCCGGCGCTGGGAGAGTGGTGGTCCCGATGGGCCGCGCTCGGCCGTGGTCATTACATGGGCACGATGCGCGAGAGCAGCGGCGCATTCTGCTCAGCCAGCGGCGAGACCTGAAGGATCAGTGACACGTTGCCCGCCGTGACCTCATAGAGGCCTGATGGCTCGAGCTTGACGCCCGCCTTGGCGAAGTCGGCCATGCCGCCCGTGACCGGCACCTCGATGACCGGTGCGGTCTTGTCGATCCGCTCCAACTTCAGTGCCGAGGCCTGCGGCGTCAGCCTGAACAACGGTTTGGTGGAGTAGGACGTCCAGTTAGGCTTGGGCAGCGGCTCCTCCCACTTGCCCTTGCGGAACACCGCGCCCGCGACATCGGTGGTCTTGGTGGTGACGCGCACCACCCGCGCGCCGGCGCAGTCCACCTCTTCGGCCTTGCGCGTGCCATTCTCGACCTTGCTCTTGTCGGCGCCGATGGTGATTTTGCCGCCGGCAATGGTTTCGCGCACGCAGGACGACAGGTAGCCAAGGGTCAGCTTCTCGCCCGGCTTCAGTTCGATGACCTTGCCCTCGTCAAGGAAATCCATTGGCTGGAGGCCGGTGGAAGGCGCGGCAGCCTCTTCCACGATTGCAGTGGGCTCCGCCGCCAAGGCCACGCCCGGCAGCGCCGGCAGTACCAGGCCAGCAAGGGTAGCTAACGCAATTGCTCTCATCTGTGCCTTACTCCAGTGTTGCCCGGCCCGCGAAGTATGCCGCCGGAAGGCCTTCCGTCAAAGCGCCCGATTCAGCCCTTTCCCGCCGTCCCGCCGTCTCCCACGAGGATGAACGGCGCCCAGAAGATGGGATGGGCATAGAAATAGAGGGGGTTCTTGCCCTGCTCGTCCAGCGCCCCCGGCTTGTCGATCAGGGCGGACATGGCCTTCTGCAGCGCCACGGCCCGGTCCAGCTTGCCGTCCTCTGTGGCGCGACGGAACAGGTCGGTCGTCAGCAGCCTGGCCGAAGTGGTCTCGACCGGCCAGCTGCTGACCAGCAACGCCCTCGTCCCAGCATAGAAGAACGCGCGCCCCAGTCCGGACACTGCTTCCGCCCCGCCGCCCCGGCCGGTGCCGGTGTTGCAGGCCGACAGCACCACCCAGTCCGCGTCCAGTTTGAGACCCATGATCTCGCTCATTGTTAGCAGGCCATCATTCTTGCCCTCAGCCAGTTGCGGCGCGGTGAGGGCGAGGGCAGGCTCGCGCAATCCCGAGAGGTCGCCCGGCACCAGACCGTGGGTGGCGAAGGCGATCACCTTGTAACGGCTCAGGTCCTCGGACTTGATCACGTCCTCGCTCGCCTTCAGTCCAAGCTGAACCGTTTCGCTCGGGTCTGTCTGCATGGTCACGGCGAGGCTGCGCACTTCGTCCGCCGTGTCAGGCAGGGGCGGCAGCACCGACAGGTCACTCATCGCTCCGCCTTCAGACGGCGGCGCGGCGCGCAGGCTGATCCTGATGCCCCGCGTCTTCAACACGCCGCGCGACTGAAGCTCGGCGGTCGCCGCCGGCTGCGGCGGCGCATCGGCCTGCTCCTTGGAGAAATACGGATTGCCAAATCCGATAAAAGGTTTCCGCGACGGCTTTCCGGCGGGCAGCGCCTTCAGCACCGCGAGCGTCGCGGCGGATGGCAGCACGGTGACTGCGTAGTCGCGCGCCAGCCATTCCACGTCGCGGTAGCCCGCGAAAAGCGGACCCTCGCCCTGCGCCAGCGTCGCCCTCTCGGTGGGAAGAATGGATAAGGGAAGCTGCCCGATCGCGCCATTGGTGGAGACCAGCAGGCTCGTCGCCTTTTCCCAGCCCGTTTTCACCGGTTCCAGTAGTTGCTGATAAAGCCGGTATGCAAGCCGCACGTCAAAGTCCGGAATGTCGCCGAGAGTTGCGACTTGCGGCTGAAGCGAGATCCGCAGCGCCTCCACAACCTTGTCGGCGCGTTCGCGCGTCAGGTCCGTGGTTTGGAACTGGACTGCACCCGATTTCGGCACTGCCCAAACATAGGTTCGATCCTTGCCGACAAAGATCGAGATATAGGCTTCGTGATCGCGCAACGCCGCCTGGATCTGTTTAGTACCCGGCGTCTCGGGCGTCAGCAGCCTGGCATAGTCGGGGAACTTCTTGGTGATCTCGCGCTCAAGCGAATCCAGTCCCTTGCGCAGCTTCGCGACCGTGTCTTGCAGTTCTTTCACCGCGGCCGGGTCCTGCTGTTCTCTGGGACTGGCAAGGATGCTTGCCAGCAGGCCGCTTTGCGCGGTCAGCCGCTTGCGCGTGTCCTGCTCGGTACGCACCAGTTCGGCGAGTTTTTCGTCCTTGGCGGCCGATCGCGCCGATGCAGCCGCTACCGCTCGTTGCACCAGTTGGCCGCGGGCGGCGTCTGCGACCTTGAATCCTTCTTCTGCAGCATCGACGCCAAGTTCCGTTTCCAGCGGCGTGCCGCGCAAATCGGCCAGATGCGAGATATAGGCTTCCAGGATGAGGGCGGTGCGCAACTCCTGCGCGGTCTCGAGCGTATAATCCTCGTTCTCGTTTTCTCTCACACCGGACATCAGATCGGGAATTGTCTGGCTGAATTCGGCATGGGCGCTCTTTGCGTCGCCCGATCGGGCCAGAGCGATGGCGAGTGCGCCACGCAGCACAGTCTTCGAGACGGCCTCGCGCTTGGACTTCGGATCTAATGCCTGGCGAATGACTTGAATTGCTTTTTCATGCGGTCCCGCCAACGCCAGCACCAGCATTCGGTCGCGGCTTGACGCGAGCGAATCCACCGACAGGGTTTCCTTGCTGTTGGCGACCGTCTTTTCGATTTCGTTGAACCGCGCCAGCGAACCCTCGATGTCGCCGCGCAGGAAGCTTACGATGGCCAGCGTGATATGCGCGCCGACCACGCGGGTGGAATCCGCCGGAAACGCCATTTTCTCCATGATGTCTATTCCAGCCTGCATCAGCTTCTGGGCCTCCTCATAGCGGCCCTGTGCCGTCAGTATCGAGGCGAAGGTGGATAGGACCCTCGGCGTTTCCGTGGAGTACAGACCCACACGCGTCAGCGTATCCAGAAGGGTCCTTCGGATTTCGACCTCCGCTTCCACCAGCCGATCCTGCTTGTGCAGGGCCTGGGCAATATTGCGCCGGCAGAAATCCCTGACCTGTGCTGCGAATTTTTCGTCCTCTCCGCGCTTCAAGTCGGCTTCGGCGAGATAGAGCGCATCGCGGAATAGGCTCTCGGCTTCCTTGTACCGGCCTTCCACCATGTAGATTTCGCCCTTGGCGCGCTTGGAGCGGCCGAGCCAGACATTGCCGTACTTCGCGCGCGAACTCGCGCTGGCGCTCTGCAGTTTTGCCAGCAGCTGTTCGGCCACCGCCATACGCTCATGGGCCTTGGCGATGTCTCCAATGCCGGCATACACGACTGCTACCACTGCGGACTTCGCGAGCCGTTCGCCGTTTTGCATCGGCAGCTTCATGTAGTCCTCGCGGTGAGCGATCGAATCCGCCGAAAGCCCGGCCTTGCCCTCCGCATGTGCAAGGTCCCAAAGAGCTGTCTTGTAAACATCGGTGCTTGCGCCCTTGGCCAACTCGGTCGCCTTGCGCAGGTCATCGACGGACTGCTGCGCCCGACCGATCTCGCCCGCGGCCAGCCCGCGCTTGGCATAGAAGTCCGCGAGTTTCGCCTTCGGCAGATTCTTGGGCGCTTCGCTGTCCGCGACACGGCGGTCTTCCTCGGCCTTCTTTGGATCGGCCTGCTTCTGCTCATCCAGGATAGCTGTAATGTCGCCGATGCTCGGTGGCAGCGCCGAGACCAGGGCCGCGCGCGTATCCAGTGCTGCCTTGCGTGCCTCGTCCGTTGTTACGTCCTTGCGGACGGCGGCGTCGAGATTGACAGGGGTGCCGACGCAGGCCGATTTGCAGGAGGTCGCCTTCGACTTGCACTCCTGGAAGCAGTCCTTGCGGCCAGGGCTTTTGGACATTCCCTCGCATCGGGATATGCAAGAGGCCTTGGTGGGCGCGCAGGTGGCGCAATTCGGAGCCGCCGCCGCGGGCGCTGCAATCGCCAGCCAGCAAAAAGCCGCCGCGATGAGGACGTGTCGCATGCGCTACTCCCGGTTATATCGGATGTACGAAGTATACGCCTAATCCGTGACGTATCGAAGCCCGGGGTCATGCCCCGGTCGTTTCCGATCGCTCTGTATACTGGAGATATGGTGCCGCCGGGGTGAATTGAACACCCGACCCCTCCCTTACCAAGGGAGTGCTCTACCCCTGAGCTACGGCGGCTGACATGCTCGCGGAAACGGTCCCGAAAAGCGGGCAATAATTGCCACAGGGGCCGGCGGATCGCAAGCGGCGGTTCATACGGGAAATGCGGTATGTGGCGCCACTACTGCATCGGCAGTGACAGCCGCAGACCGGCCGAGGCCAGTTCACCAGGAGCGCCGTTGAGATGCATCCTGACTGAAGCCTCGGGATTGGCGTTGCCGACGAGAGTCGAGAGCGGCATCTGAGCCTGTACAGAGGCAATAATCCCGTTGCTGTCGCCGCCGCCGAACCAGTCCGCGCCCAGCGACAGGAAAGCGTCATTTGCCCAGAAGAGCCGCAGTCCCCCGCCGCCGAACAGACGGACATCGTCCTCGCCGACCAACTCTTGGCCACTGCCGCCGGCGCCATCGTCATTTATGAAGTCCCAGACGGCCTTGACCCGGGCGAAGGGGTGCGCCGTCAGGATGCGGCCGGACTGCAGCAACAGGATGTCCTTCTGCAACTCCGGACCGGCGCTGACGCGCCCCAGCGTCTGCTGTCGTCCCTCGATAACAATGGCGCTGGTATCGGTGAAAGCATCGCGCACCGTGGACAGGTATGTGATGTCGGCCGCCGGAGACAATGACCAGTCGCCGCGCCGGATAATTCCTTCAAGCCGCGCGCCAAGTAGCAGCCGGGCGGTGTCGAAACGTCCCGCATCGCCCGCAAACGAAATGCTGTTCTCTGCGAACTCGTAAAGCGACACCGCCTTGATGACGAGGCTGTCGCCGAGTTGCGTGCCGAAATATGCGCCCGCGCCAAGTGAGTTTGTCTGCAGCTCCGCGCCGCCCTGCGCGGCCGACTGTGCCTTGCCGTGGGTGACGCGGGTGAGCAGACCGGCGCGGGACTGCGCACCGACGGGAATATTGAGGCCGTAGGAATGTGTAAGCACCTCGCCGCTGACTGCGCCGCTGTCGAAGTCGCGATAGGTCGCCGTGGAGTGCAGCGCGCTGGGCCTGTAGTCCGGCAACACATTGGCTTCATGGATCGCTCCGTTCCATGACGCATGATCGGACGCCGCAGGGATAGCTAGGCCCGATCCCACTAACGACGGCATGACGCGCGCCGGACTTGCAGCCTGCGCGTTCCCCCCTGTGCTTCCGCACGACATGCTGGCCGCCGCCAGTCTGCGGCGCAGGGCTTCCATCTTGGCCGCGTCTGCTGGGGTGGGTTGCGGCAAGCTCTGCAGATTGCGGAGCGTGCGCTCCAGCAGATCGAGATAGGCCGAGCCGCAGGCGCCGCCCGCGCCAGGGTTGATCATGTTCGCGGGGAAAATGGAGCCATCATCGAAAGCGAAGCTGCTGAGCCCGATCGAGGAGGTGAGGGCGTTTGTGAGGGTCTGGCGGATCAGCGTCGTGTTGTTGATGACGCTGTTGCCGCCGCCTCCGCCGCCACCGCCGCCACCGCCGCCTCCACCACCACCACCACCGCCACCGCCTCCGCCCAGCGATGCGGTGCAGGTCACGGTGAGCGTCGTCGTGTTAAGCGGGATGGCGGTGATGGTTCCGAGGAAGGAATAGTTCTGGGTTCCGGTGATGGCGAAATCCTGGTTGAGGGCTCCCGCGCCCGCGATCACGGTCAGCGACGAATTCACGTTGACCAGGGACACCAGCAGATTGTCCGCATCGGTGGCGAAATGCAGAATATCGCCAGCCTCGAAATCTCCGTTGAAGCTGATGACCGCGAGCCCGCCGAGCCCGGCGGTGACGTCGAAATTCCCCAGATTGGCCGCGTCGCATCCGGT
>JAYZVT010000080.1:0-3383 GCA_036155355.1 Pseudomonadota bacterium | reverse complement strand
TTGCCGCCTTCCATTCGCGGGGCGTGCGCAGAATGAAACTGGTTGCAAGTCCCAGCCGGGCCGCCGCCTCGGCCTCAAGGATGGCCTCAAGCTTGACGCCGCCTTCTCCTGGCGTCTCGAACACGAGATTCCCGCTCTGAATCAGGGTGCGGACGTTGCCGAAACCGAGCCCCTCCATGAAGGCGCGCAGGTCGGCCATGGCGATCTTGCCGGTGCCGGCCACGTTGACGGCGCGCAACAGGGCGACGTGACGGGTCATGGGCTAGGGCACCAGTATGCTGGCGCCGGTGGTGACGCCGCTTTCGATGGCGCGGTGGGCTTCGACGGCGTCCTTCAATGGATATTCGCGTGAGATGTCCACCTTGACCGCGCCGGCGGCAATTGCCTCGAACAGCTCGCTCGCGCTCGCCTCCAGGTCGGCGCGTCGCGCCACGTAATGCATGATTGCCGGACGGGTAATGAACAGGGATCCGCGCGCGCCCAGGTCGGTAATGATATCCACCGGGTCGGGTGGTCCCGACACATGCCCATAGGCGGCGCACACGCCCATAAGCTGCAGGCAGTCCAGCGATCTTTGCAGGGTGTCCTTGCCGATCGACTCATAAACCACGGCGACGCCTTCTCCGCCTGTCACCTCGCGGCAGACCTGAACGAAGTCCTGCTCGCTGCGCACGATCGCATGGTGGCAGCCCGCGGCGCGAGCGAGTTCGGCCTTCTTTGGAGTTGAGACAGTGCCGATCACGGTGGCGCCCAGATGCCGGGCCCAGCGGCACAGGATCAGTCCCATGCCGCCGGCGGCGGCATGGACGAGCACCGCGTCTCCCGGCTGCACCCGGTAAGTGCGGCGCAGCAGATACTGCGCGGTCATGCCCTTCATAAGTACCGCCGCGGCCTGGCGGTCCTCGAGCCAGTCCGGAAGGCGCAGCAGCCGGGCGGCCGGATAGTTCCGGGCTTCGGCATAGGAGCCCAGCGGCGGCACGCCATAGGCCACCCGGTCGCCCGCGGCGAAATCCGTGACCTCTTGGCCAACGTCTTCAACGATACCGGCTGCCTCGAATCCGATGACACAGGGCGGGGGCGGCACCGGCCAGGGATGAGAGATGCCGCCCCGGTGATAGGTGTCGGCGAAGTTGACTCCGATGGCCGTATGGCGGATGCGTACTTCGCTAGGGCCGGGCGGAGGCAGGGGAAATTTCCGCCATTGCATGACCTCCGGCGGGCCGAATCCGCTCAAAACCTGCGCCATGGTCAT
This sequence comes from Pseudomonadota bacterium, assembly GCA_036155355.1. Taxonomy (GTDB): domain Bacteria; phylum Pseudomonadota; class Alphaproteobacteria; order Rhizobiales; family Methyloligellaceae; genus JAYZVT01. Next base: position 2,131 of record JAYZVT010000080.1, on the reverse strand, counting down.
GACGGCGTGATCTCCCCGTGGCATGGCGGGGCCAGCGATGCCCCTTGCGGCGCGGCCCCCCATTGCTCTTTACTAGCCCGGAGAGGTCCCGCCGGGAATGGTCGTCCGGGGCAGAGGACCCGTTCAGGGAGGGCTACAGAGTCATGACTTCAACAGGATATATGGCCCGCGGGCTTTGTGCCGCAGCGCTCATGGCGTTCTGGGCGGCGCCGGCGCAGGCCAATTGCGAATGGAGCATCGGCATGCTCCGCCAGGACATCGCCCTTATCGAGAGCATCGCGCCTATCGCGGCGAATGCGGGCAAGGATGTGCAGGCGAAATACCAGACGGCGCTCGACGGCGCCAAGTCCGCGGTGGCGCGGGCGGAATTGCTTGCGGCCAAACGTGACTATGGCGCTTGCGAGTATGCCGTCGGCGAGGCCCGCGACAGGATTTCCGAAGCGCGCGACACCATACCGAAGCCCAAGAACGGTTGAGGCGCCTGATCTGCCCAAGGAAAGCGCAGGCGCGCGCCGGCTATACCGGATAGTCTCGTTGTGCTGCTCACTCGCGGAGACGTTTCCATGACGCAACTGGACCCCTGGTTCAAGGCCATCGGCCGCGTGCTGCTGTCGCTGATCTATGTCTGGTCGGGCGCAGCCAAGCTGATCGGCTATGCGGGAACGGCGCAATATATGGAATCCAAGGGCGTGCCGGGGCTGCTGCTGCCGCTGGTCATCCTCACCGAGCTGGGAGGGGGACTGGCGGTGCTGGTTGGCTGGCAGACCCGCTGGGCGGCACTGGCGCTTGCCGGCTTCACCCTGCTCGCGGCGCTGCTGTTCCATTTCGACTTCGGCGACCGGATGCAGTCGATCCAGTTCATGAAGAATCTGGGCCTTGCCGGCGGCTTTCTGCTGCTGGCGGCGGCAGGACCGGGCGCGCTGTCGCTGGACGGAAAGAAATAGCCCGCCAGTGCTGGCGTTCAAGAACTGGCGTTGTCCTTGATACCAGCGCGGCGCAGGTGAGGATCCAGTTGCATGGTCAGCCCCAGCACATACATGCGCAGGCCCGATGCGGCGGACCAGATGGCCGATTTCGGTCCCTCGAACATGACCGGAACATTGCCCTGGACAGCCAGGTGCGCGGCCCAGGCGGTGACGTAGCCAAGCGCGAGACCGCCTGCGATGATCCGCCAGTCGCCCAGCCACAGGCCCGCGGCGAGGCCAACCAGCATCAGCGAAATGCCGCAATAGTGGATAAGCCGGGTGCGGCGGCGGGAATGGGCGCGCAGATAGGCGAGCCAGAACCGGTCATATGAGCCCTGGCCGGAGCCGGGGGCCGGAGCAGGGCCACTCTTGCTGCTGGCGGTGGGGGGCAAGGCTCTGGCCTCCTTCTGCAATCTTGCAATGGGACCCGGATGGGCCTATGTGACCCGCCAATGATAACTCCGGGCCGCATGGAGCGGTTCCGGCCGTGACGAGAGAGAGTCGGTAGCATGGGTTACAAGGTCGCTGTCGTGGGCGCCACGGGCAATGTGGGCCGCGAAATGCTGGAGATCCTGGCGGACCGCCAGTTTCCGGTGGATGAGTGCTTCGCCATCGCCTCTCGCCGTTCGATCGGCGTCGAGTGCTCCTTTGGCGACCGCACCCTGAAGTGCCACGACATGGAGCAGTTCGATTTCTCCAAGTGCGATTTCGCGCTGATGTCCGCGGGCGGCGCCGTCTCCAAGGAATGGTCGCCCCGCATCGCGGCCAAGGGTTGCGTGGTCATCGACAATTCGTCGGCGTGGCGCTACGACGCCGACGTACCGCTGATCGTGCCGGAGGTGAACGCCGACGCCATCACCGGTTTTTCCCGGAAGAACATCATCGCCAACCCGAACTGCTCAACGGCGCAGCTCGTGGTGGCGCTGAAGCCGCTGCACGACGTTGCGCGCATCAAGCGCGTGGTCGTCGCCACCTACCAGTCCGTCTCGGGCGCGGGCAAGGACGCCATGGACGAACTGTGGCTGCAGACCAAGGGCATCTTCGTCAACGACATGCCCGAGGCCAGGAAGTTCACCAAGCAGATCGCCTTCAACTGCATTCCTCACATCGACGTCTTCATGGAGGACGGCTACACGAAGGAGGAATGGAAGATGGTGGCGGAGACC
>JAYZVT010000079.1:0-7661 GCA_036155355.1 Pseudomonadota bacterium | reverse complement strand
CGGCTACGTCATGATCGACTGCCCACCATCCCTGAACATACTGACCATCAACGCGCTCGCCGCAGCCGACTCTGTGCTGGTTCCCGTGCAGTGCGAATTCTTCGCGCTGCAGGGCATGGTGCAATTGAAGAAGACCATCGACGAGGTGCGGGCCGACCTTAATCCCAAGCTCGACATACAGGGCGTCGTGCTGACCATGCACGATCAGCGCAACAACCTGTCGGCGGAAGTGGAGAACGAGGTGCGCCGCTTCTTCGGCGAAAAGGTGTACCGGACGCTGGTGCCGCGCAACGTGCGCGTCGCCGAGGCGCCGTCGTTCGGCAAGCCGATCCTTCTCTACGATCATCGCTGTCCCGGCAGCCAGGCCTACATCCGTCTTGCCAGCGAAGTGATCGGACGCGAGCGCGAATTGCGCCACGCTTGAACGGGCATTCAGGGGAGACACGCGACACATGGCGGCGGCGGCACAGAAGAACAGGCTGGGGCGGGGGCTGGCTTCGCTCATCGGCGACCTTGAAAACGAAAGCGCGTCTCCCGGCCAGGCGGCGGGGCAGCAGTCCATACCCATCAGCCAGGTTAAGGCGTCGAGCCTCAATCCCCGGCGCGACTTCCGCGAGCAGGATTTGGCCGAACTGGCCTCTTCCATCCGCCAGCGCGGCCTTGTGCAGCCGGTCGTCGTCCGGCCGGCTCCCGGCGGCAAGCCCGGCTACGAGCTTGTCGCCGGCGAACGCCGGTGGCGCGCGGCGCAGCGTGCTGGCATTCACGACCTGCCGGCAATCGTCCGTACACTGACGGATAAGGAAGCCCTCGAGATCGCCAGTATCGAGAATGTGCAGCGCGCTGATCTCAACGCGATCGAGGAGGCGGGCGGCTCCCGTCAATTGCTTGAGCGCTTCGGCTATACCCAGGAGGAACTCGCCGACGTGGTCGGCAAGAGCCGCAGTCATCTAACCAACACCATGCGCCTGCTCAAGCTGCCGGATCGTGTCCAGGCCCTCGTTCGCGACGGCCAACTGTCGGCCGGCCATGCACGTGCGCTGATCGGCCGCGAGGACGCGGAAAAGCTGGCGAAAGAAATCGTTCGCCGCGAACTGAATGTACGCGACGTCGAGGCGCTGGTGCGCGACGACTCGGGAAAGAAGAAGGGAAAATCCGGAAAGGCGCGCGGCAAGGACGCCGATACCCGCGCATTGGAGAACGACCTTGCCGACGCGCTCGGCCTCAAGGTCGATCTGAAACCCGGCCGTGGCGAGGCCGGCGAACTGCGCATCCGCTACCGCACCCTCGAGCAGCTCGAAGACGTGACCGCGCGGCTGACGCGCAGGCCGTCAAGGCGGTCGTAGTCACCGCCGCGTAGCGGACAGATTGACAATGAGCCTTTCGGCGATTTGCCTGTCGAAGTCGGGCAGGCGACGCGCCCTGACCGCCCCTTCTGAAATTGCAAGCAGCGCCGCTGCGGCACGGGTGCGCGGCCATTTTCCCGTGTCCCGCTCGAGCGCATCCTTCATGCGGAAATGCAGCGGCGGCCGGAATGCCGCCAGTGCCGACTTCACCGGCGTGCCTGCCTCCGACGCACAGGCCAGCCGGTGCAGCCGCTCGAACTGGCGAGCCAGCGCGGCGATGGCGCCCTGTGCGCCTTGGCCGGACGAGACCACCCGGTCCAGTTCGGCCAGCGCTGCGGTCGTGTTCCCGCCGGACGTGGCGATCGAAAGCGTATCGAGGGCGGCCTGCGCCCAGTCTCCCGAGACGGCCTCGACATCGTCAACGCTTATGGACTTGTCCTTTCCGGCATAGAGCGACAGCTTCTCGATTTCGGCTCTGGCCGCCCCCGGATCGCCCGATGCCTTCGCCAGCAGCAGTGCGTGTGCCTCCCGCGACAGCGAAATGCCCCACTCTCGCGCCAGCCTCTCGATGGTGCGCGTGAGATCGCGGTCCGACTCCGGGTAGCAGGGCATGGCCAGACCGTGCGCGTGCTTTTCGAACAGCGTACGCAGCCGCGCCTTGGCGTTGAGATTGCCCGCCTCGACGACCAGCACCGCTTCAAGCGTCTGCGAGATCAGCGCTTCCAGGTCGTCGGCGTTCAATCGCGCTCCGGCGCGGATGCGCAGGACGCTGCGGGCGGAGAACATGGACAGCGAGCGCGCTTCCACCGCAATCCGGTCCGGCCGTTCTGCAAGGTCCCGGTCGTCGATACGCAGGATTTCACCCGCTGGCGAAGTCGCACCGGCAAGCGCCTTGGCCAGCTCGGCGGCTCGCTCGGCAACAAGAGCGGGGTCAGGCCCGTAAAGCAGGAAGGCGCGATAGCGCGGGTCCGGCCTGGCGGTGGCAGCGGCGACCTGATAGGCCTTGATGAGGGCCATCTGTTACGCGCTCCAGGGAGTCCCGAGCGGGCCTCCGTCAGGCGGATCGGGACAGTTGCGCCGCGATGCGCGTGCGGATGTTCTCCGATACTGCGCGCGCGGCGCGATTCTCGGCATCGATACGCGCGCGCACGTTGGAAAAGATTGGCTCATAGCGATCGAAGGCCGCGCGGGAGTGGCTTCGGCCCTCGATCAGCACCTCGCCGGTACCGACACGGGCAAGACGGAATTCTGCGGTCAGATTGTAGGCCTGGCCACCGACGTTACCGGTACGCTCGACCAGCAGATCCTCAACCGATTCGCGAACGGCGATGTTCAATGTGTAGGCCGCCGGCTGGGTGTGCCCGCCCCGTGTGGTGGCGAAGATCAACTCGTTGCGCAACTGTTGACCGACGCGGCCCGGGATGGTGTTGATCTCCACCTGCGCCATCACGTCCTTCATCGCCGTGCCGCCCGTGGACGTGCCATAGAGCGGCTGGCACGCGCCCAGGGTCACGGGCACCGCCACAGTGGCGGCAAGTCCGCCAAGCAGTTCCCGCCGGGTCATGGCCATGCCGGGTTTCTTATCAGGCGACGACATTCACGATTCTCTGCGGCACCACGATGATCTTCTTGATTTTCCTGCCCTCGATGGCCCGGACCACGTTTTCGAGCTTGAGGGCTGCCGCCTCAATATCCTCTTTCGCCGCATCGCGCGCAACCGTCAATTCGTCCCGCCGCTTGCCGTTGACCTGTACGGCCATAGTCACCTTGTCCTCTGAAATCAGTGCGGAATCCGCCTCGGGCCAGCTCTCGGCGGCCACCAGCGAACTATGCCCCAACAGCTGCCAGCATTCTTCCGCCAGATGCGGCATCATCGGCGCCACCATGCGCGCCAGTATCTCGCAAGCCTCACGGCCCGCCGCCCGCGCGCCGGCGTCCGCGGCAAGTTCGTCTTTGCCGACGACCGCCTCTATGGCGCTGGTGAATTCATAGATCTGCGCCACAGCCACGTTGAAGCGCAGGGCGGCGATGGCGTCGGTCGCGTTCTTCAGGTGCTTGTGCGCGGCGCGGCGCAGGCCCATCGCCGCCTCGCCCGGGTCCATGACCGGCGCGGAAGAGGACGCGATCCAGGGTGCGGCCCTGTTGAACAGCCGCCAGAGTCTCTGCGTGAAACGCCAGGCGCCGTCCACGCCCGCGTCGGTCCATTGCACATCGCGCTCGGGCGGTGAATCGGACAGCATGAACCAGCGGATGGTGTCGGCGCCGTAATGGCCGATGATGTCGCTCGGATCGACCGTATTGCGCCTGGACTTGGACATCTTCTCCACCGGCCCGATGCGCACTTCGGTGCCGGTCGAAGCCTGGAATGCCAGCCGCTTGCCGTCCTTGTCCTCGATCCGCACTTCTGCTGGCGACAGCCACTCGCCCTTGGCTCCCCGGTATGTCTCGTGGATAACCATGCCTTGCGTGAACAGGCCAGCGAATGGCTCGGCAAGGCCCACATGTCCGGTCGTCTCCATGGCGCGCGTGAAGAAGCGCGAGTAGAGAAGATGAAGAATGGCGTGCTCGATGCCGCCGATATACTGATCGACCGGCAGCCAGTAGTCGACGGCGGAACGAACCGTCGGCACAGCCGCCTGCGGTGAACAGAATCGCGCGAAGTACCACGACGAGTCCACGAAGGTGTCGAAGGTGTCGGTTTCACGCCGCGCCGGCTTGCCACATGCGGGGCAGTCCACGTTCTTCCAGTTCGGATGCCGCTCCAGCGGATTGCCCGGTTTGTCGAAGGTCACGTCCTCCGGAAGAGTTACGGGCAGATCGGCCTCCGGCACCGGCACCACGCCACAGGCCTCGCAATGGATCACGGGGATTGGACAGCCCCAGTAGCGCTGGCGTGACACCCCCCAGTCTCGCAGCCGGTATTTGATCTGGCGCTTGCCTTTGCCGCGCGCCTCGAAACGCGAGGCGACCTCGCTTTTGGCCTCCGCGATCGCCAGCCCGTCGAGAAAGTCGGAGTTGATAAGAATGCCTTCTCCGTCGAAAACCTCCGCTCGCGCCGGATAGCTCTCGGTATAGCTGGCATAGTCTTCTGGCTTCATGGACGCAGGCGCCACCACGGGAAAGATTTCCAGTTCCATCTTCTTGCAGAAGTCAAAGTCGCGCTGGTCGGGTCCGGGGCAGCCGAAGATGGCGCCGGTGCCATATTCTATGAGCACGAAATTGGCGGCGTAGAGTGGCACCGTCTTACCTTCGATGAAGGGATGGGCAACGCGCAATCCGAGGTCGTGGCCTGTCTTCTCCAGCCGCTCGAGAGCCTCCTCGCTCGTGCCGTGCCGCCGCGCATCCTGCGCGTAGGCCGCGAGCGCCTTGTCCGTCTTCGCCCGCTTCAGCGCCAGCGGATGGTCAACTGAAACCGCGCAAAACGTCATGCCAAAGATGGTGTCCTGGCGCGTGGAGAAAACCTCCAGTTCGCCGGCAGGCTTTCCCTTCGCATCAACCAGGTCCAGGCGGAACTGCAAACCTTCGGATCGCCCGATCCAGTTGCGCTGCATAGTGCGAACCTTCTCGGGCCAGCGCTCGAGGTTGCCCAGCCGCTCAAGCAGTTCGTCGGCGTGGTCGGAGATTTTCAGGAACCACTGCGTGAGCTCGCGCTGCTCGACGGGAGCACCCGAGCGCCAGCCCTTGCCGTCGATTACCTGCTCGTTGGCGAGCACCGTCTGGTCCACCGGATCCCAATTGACCTTGCTCTTGCGCCGCGTCACCAGCCCCGCCTTGAGGAAATCCAGGAACAGTTTTTGCTCGTGCCGGTAATATGAGGGATCGCAGGTGGCGATCTCCCGCTCCCAGTCGAGCGACAGTCCCATGGACTTGAGCTGAGCGCGCATGGCGTCGATGTTGGCGTAGGTCCACTTCGCCGGATGGGTGCCGCGTTCAATTGCGGCATTTTCCGCTGGCATGCCGAAGGCGTCCCAGCCCATGGGGTGCAGGACGTTGTAGCCCTTCGCCCGCATGAAGCGCGCCACCACGTCGCCCATGGCGTAGTTGCGCACATGGCCCATGTGGATACGCCCCGATGGGTAGGGAAACATCTCAAGCACGTAGTATTTGGGACGCGACGGGTCCTCCACGGACCGGAACAGGCCGCGCAGCTCCCACTGCTTCTGCCAGTGGTCCTCACGTTCCGGAGCGTTGTAGCGTTCGCCCGCCAATGTCGTTGCTCATTGCCCGTAGATGCTTCGGCGCCGTATGTGGGCCGAAATGGCGCCAAGGGTCAAGCAGGCGCCACCGCCCTTGCGGATGTGCGCTGGGAGCGCTAGTCGAACTCCAGCCGATGTCACAGGGAGAATGTCGGAATGGCGACGGCGGAACAGCGTCTGGCCGGGGTACGCGGGGCAATCGCCGCTGCCGCGCGGGCCTGCGGACGCGAACCGGAGAGCGTGCGCCTTGTCGCCGTTTCCAAGACTTTCAGCGCCGTGGAGATAGAACCGGTGATCGCTGCCGGCCAGACACTTTTCGGCGAGAACCGCGTCCAGGAAGCCCAGGGCAAGTGGCCTGCCCTGCGCGCTGCCCATCCTGGTCTGGAGTTGCACCTGATCGGTCCTTTGCAGTCGAACAAGGCACGCGACGCCGTGGCGCTGTTCGACGTCATCCACAGCATCGACCGTCCGAAGATCGCTGCTGCCATCGCCGCGGAGTGCGCGCGGGCCGGCAGGTGTCCGAAACTGCTGGTGCAGGTCAATACCGGTGAGGAGCCGCAGAAGGCGGGCGTCGCTCCGGCGGATATGGAAGGTTTCATGGAGCTGTGCCGCGACACACACGGACTGGCCATCGCAGGATTGATGTGCATTCCGCCGCTGGACGAGCCGCCTGCGCTGCATTTCGCGCTGTTGCAGAAACTGGCCGCGTCACTCGGCCTCAAGGAGTTGTCCATGGGCATGAGCGCGGACTTCGAGACGGCAATCGCATTTGGCGCCACCTACGTGCGCATAGGCACGGCTATCTTCGGCACCCGCGACTGAAGACGCGTATCCCCTTAGCCAATGACCACCCGCGCGCCTCTGCGGCAATGGCGCAGCAGCTGTTGCATCGCTCTGCGGTCAACAGCCACGCAACCCTCCGTCGGTTCGTAACCTGGACGCGCCAGGTGAAGAAAGATCGCGCTGCCATTTCCCCTGACGCGCGGCCGGCGGTTGTGCGACAGCACTGCAACCACGTCGTAGAGATTGTCGCCGCGCCACATGCGCTCCGCACTGGCCTGGGTTGGAAGCCGGACGGAGCGGTTGTAGGAGGCGTCGCCCGGATCGTCGCACCAGCCGTCGTCCCGGCGGATCATGCGTAGCGGCAGCGGCGTGAGGATGGGCGCTCCGGCTCTGCGCCGGACATGCACACTCTCAAGCGTCCACATGCCGATGGGGGTTGCCCCGTCCCCTTCCCGCTTCAGTGCGATCATGCTGTTGCGGCCGAGCGCACAGGGCCAGGTCTGGCCAGCCGCGGATATGATGCCGCGCTGCCGGTTTCCCGGGGCCCGGGCCACCCGGATGAGCAATGTTTCACGCTCTTGTGAGCCGGCTTGAACGCGCCGCATCTATGCCCCCTGCCCCAGGTGCGCTTGTTGAACATCGTCAGCGTACTTACATCTGGGGTTGCCGACAAACGCCCCTCGGGGTCTCCAAACGCCAGAAAACAGGGAAAAGTCATGGGCGCCGCGCGCAAACTGCTGATTGTGGACGACGACAACGACCTGCGCGATTCGCTGAGCGATCAGCTATCCCTCCATGATGAATTCGAGCCCCTGGCGGCCGAAACCGCAGCTAAGGGCATCGAGCTGGCCAAGAATGAGCGCGTGGACCTGGTGTTGCTCGACGTCGGGCTGCCTGACATGGATGGCCGCGAGGCCTGCAAGATCCTCCGCAAGGGTGGCTTCAAGAGTCCGGTCATCATGTTGACCGGACAGGACTCCGACGCCGACATGATCCTGGGGCTCGACTCCGGCGCCAATGACTACGTCACCAAGCCCTTCCGCTTCGCCGTGCTGCTCGCGCGTGTCCGCGCCCAGTTGCGCCAGCACGAGCAGAGCGAAGATGCGGTCTTCACCATCGGCCGCTATACCTTTCGTCCCTCGGCCAAGACGCTCACCGACGAAAAGGGGTCCAAGGTTCGCCTTACCGAAAAGGAAACCTCGATCCTCAAATTTCTCTTCCGGGCGGGAGAAAAGGTGGTCACGCGCGACGTGCTGCTTCACGAAGTCTGGGGTTACAACGCCGGCGTAACCACGCATACGCTTGAAACCCACATCTATCGCCTGCGCCAGAAGATCGA
>JAYZVT010000078.1:0-4285 GCA_036155355.1 Pseudomonadota bacterium | reverse complement strand
TGGCGTCGATCTGCTCGTCGCGATACCACACGTCGAGAGCTTTTGCCGCGTCACGCTCGATATAGGCGTCGAGAACATCGCTGAGCTGGGACAGGGCCAGCTCGGACATGTGCTTGAGGCCGAGAATGAGCTTTTTTGGATGGTTCTCCGCGGCGACGGCAAGCGCACGCTTGGCAATATTCTTTCCGAGGTCGCCTATGCGCTCCAGGTCGCTGGATATGCGGATCGCCGCCATGACCTGGCGCAGGTCCTGGGCCATGGGCTGGCGGCGGGCGATCATGATGATTGCCTGTTCCTCGACTTCGCGCTCAAGCGTGTCGATAGCCGTATCCTCGCCGATCGTCGCTTCGGCGAGCTGCGGATCGCGGCGCTCCAGCGCGTCGATGGAGCGTCCGAGGAGCTTCTCGGCCATGCCGCCCATCTGGGCGATCTTGCTGTTCAGGCTGGTCAGTTCCTCTTCGTAGGAGCTGACTATGTGTTCGCGCTGAGACATGGCTCGTCTCCCTGAATGCGGGCCTAACCGAAGCGGCCGGTGATGTAATCCTGGGTGCGCTGGTCGCGCGGATTGGTGAAGATCTGCGTGGTGTCGCCCTCCTCGACCAGAACGCCGAGATGGAAGAAAGCGGTGCGCTGCGAGACGCGGGCCGCCTGCTGCATCGAATGGGTGACTATGACGATGCAGTAGTTGTCCTTCAGCTCGTCGATCAGCTCCTCGATGCGCGCGGTGGCGATGGGATCGAGCGCCGAACACGGCTCGTCCATGAGAATCACTTCCGGACTGACCGCGACGGCGCGAGCGATGCACAGCCGCTGCTGCTGGCCGCCCGACAGACCGGTGCCCGGCTCATGCAGCCGGTCCTTCACTTCGTCGTAAAGGCTGGCCTTCCTCAGGCTGGAGACGACGATCTCCTCCAGCTCGGTCTTGCCGCTGGCGAGGCCATGGATGCGAGGGCCATAGGCCACATTCTCAAAGATCGACTTGGGGAAGGGATTGGGCTTCTGGAACACCATGCCGACGCGGGCGCGCAACTGGACCGGATCGATGGACGGCGAATAAATGTCCTGCCCTTCCATCTCGATCAGGCCGCTGACGCGGCAGATGTCGATGGTATCGTTCATCCGGTTGAGGCAGCGCAAATAGGTGGACTTGCCGCAACCCGAAGGACCGATAAGCGCGGTCACCGAGCGATCGGGAATGTCGAGGGACACGTCAAACAGGGCCTGCTTCGCGCCATAGAAGACGCAGACGTCGGTCGTGTGAAACTTGGGCACGTTGGGAATTGCGCCGGGCGACGGCCTGGGCACAACAGCGGCCTTCACGTCCGTGCTGACCTGCGCCTTGGGCAGCTTGCCCGGACGGCTCTGCGGCTCCACTTTCGCCTCCATTACCAGCACTCCCTCTTTCCTACCATTTCCGCTCGAACTTCTGGCGCAGGAAGATCGCAATCGCATTCATGACAATTAGAAAGCCAAGCAGGACCAGAATGGCGGCGGAGGTGCGCGCGACGAAGCCACGCTCCGGGCTGTCCGCCCAGCTGAAAATCTGCGTCGGAAGAGCGGTGGCCGGCTCAAGCATACCGAAGCTCTCGATGCTCGGAATAAAGGCGTTCATGCCGACAAGCAGCAGCGGCGCGGTCTCGCCGAGCGCCTGGGCCAAGCCGATAATCGTGCCCGTAAGAATTCCCGGCATAGCCAATGGCAAAACGTGGTGCAGCATGACCTGGTGCTTGGAGGCGCCGACGCCGAGCGCGGCCTCGCGAATGGAGGGCGGCACGGCCTTCAGGGCCGCTCTGGTAGTAATGATGATAGTCGGCAGCGTCATCAGCGAGAGCACCATGCCGCCGACCAGGGGCGCGGAGCGAGGCAGACCGAAGGCGCCGATGAAGACCGCGAGGCCGAGCAAGCCGAACACCACCGAAGGAACAGCGGCGAGATTGTTGATGTTCACCTCGATCAGATCGGTCAGACGGTTCTTTGGTGCGAACTCCTCCAGATACACGGCGGCGGCAATGCCGATGGGAAAGCTAAGCAGGAAGCAGACGAGCAAGGCAAAGAAAGATCCCGCGATTGCCCCGGCGAGACCCGCGCGCTCGGGAAATCGGCTGTCGGCGTTGAAGAACAGTTCGGAGGCGAAAACCGTGTGGACCAGACCGCGGTCGACAAGCGAGCGGTACCACATAACCTCTTTTTCAGATCCCATGCGGGGATTGACGATCTGCGGCGTCTGTCCCTTCGACAGCGTCTGGTAATGCTCCGACAAGGGAACACGGATACGCACAGTCTTGCCGACTTCGCCGGGATTCGCCTCAACAAATGCCTTCACGGCGTCCGCTGCGCCATCGCCAAGGATGTCCAGATACTCCCGGCCGCGGTTGCGGCTGAAATAGGCGGCGATCCCTTCCTCGACGATGGCGCGATAATCGGGGTCGGCAGCACCCACTCTCGCCGGATCAATATGGACATCAATCTCAAGGCCGGTCTTGCCGCCCTCCACGAACACGACGCCGCGCTGCTGCAGCTTCTGGAAATCGCGGATACGGCTTGCATGAAGCGCATCCAGATACGCAGGGATCACGCCCTTGTGCAGCTGATCGAATGGATCAGAGAGGGATATCGGAAGGATCACCGTCTGTCCGATCGAGTCGGGATGATTCAATACATAGGACTGGACGATGTAGGGCGCATCGGATGTAAGCAGCTTTTGAAGGCTGGACTGGTCACGGCGGTTGGTGACGTCGGGGAAAAGCCTGGCAAAGGACTCGCGTGCGATCAGACGGAAATTGCCGGCCCGAATGTCGTCGGCCTTCACGTGTTCCGGGTTGATATAGACCTCAAGGATGACCTTCGATTGCACGAAGGCCTGATAGCCGGTCTGCATCAGCGACGCGATGAGGACGCCTAGCAGGATGACCGCGAAGGCGATGGCTGCCAGCCCGTAAAGCTGCAGCCGGCGATCGGCAGCATATCGGCGCTTGACCCTGCGGCGCGATTCTTCCGACGTCCAGTCCCTACGGCGGGACTCCGTGCTGTCTATGGTCACATCACTCATATTGTTCCCGATATTTGCGCACGATGCGCAGCGCGATGATGTTGAGGACAAGAGTCGCGAGGAAAAGCACCAGGCCGAGCGCGAAGGCAGCCAGGGTCTTGGGATTGTCGAACTCGGTATCGCCGATGAGGAGCGTCACGATCTGCACCGTAACGGTCGTCACCGGCTCCAGCGGATTGGCCGTGAGATTGGCGATGATTCCGGCGGCCATGACGACGATCATCGTCTCGCCGATTGCGCGGCTGACCGCCAAGAGAACGCCGCCCATGATGCCGGGTAGCGCGGCGGGCAACAGGATCTTGACGATCGTCTCGCCCTTGGTCGCGCCCAGACCATAGGATCCATCCCGCATGCTGCGCGGAACAGCCGCAATGGCATCGTCGGACAGCGAGGAAATGAACGGGATAATCATGATGCCCATGACGCCGCCGGCGACCAGGGCGCTGTTGGGCGCGACCGGTATGCCGAGCCACTCGCCGAAATTGCGGACAGCGGGGGCCACGGTGAGCACGGCAAAGAAGCCATAAACCACGGTGGGAATGCCGGCGAGGATCTCCAGCATGGGCTTAACAACGGCGCGGAAACGCGGCTTGGCGTATTCCGTCAGGTAGATCGCGGAATAGAGCCCGATGGGTGTCGCAACCGCCATGGCGATGACCGCGATGAGGAGCGTGCCCGCAAATACCGGCACCGCGCCGAAGGCCCCACCTGCGGTCACCTGATCCTCGCGAATTGCGATCTGGGGCTCCCAGCGCAAGCCGGTGAAAAAGTTGATGATGGAGGCCTTGTCGAAGAAGCGCAGCGCCTCGATGAGTAGCGAGACGATGATTCCCAAGGTCGTCAGGATGGCGATGACCGAGCAGGTGATCATCAGCCAGGTCATCACCCGCTCGACGCCCTGACGGGCGCGAAAGTTGCCTGAAATGCGTGAGCGCGCCACCGCCAGACCAAACAACGTCACCGATATCGCGCAGGCGAACATCGTCCATACAGCGATGCCCTGCCAGCGGTTGTACCGGTCGGCGGCTTCGCGGATCGTTTCTGTTGGTTCGGTAAAGATGTTGCCTGCGGCAACCGACTTGATCTGGCTCAGCAGCAGATCGATCTGCCCGCCATCCAGGCCATCGGTGGTGCCGGGAGGCAAACTGCGCAGCAGCAGGACGTCGACAATCGGACCCTGGAAAAGCAGCCAGAGCAGGACGAGGAGGAAAGACGGGATGCCTGCCCACGCGGCCA
>JAYZVT010000077.1:0-2900 GCA_036155355.1 Pseudomonadota bacterium | reverse complement strand
GATAGCCCTTGAGCGCGAGGAGAAGGGCGGCAACGCTCTCGGCGCGGTGACCGCTGCGCTCGGCATCGCGGCGCGCGCCCGCGCTCATTCCGTCTCCTGTTCCTTGAGCGCGAGGCCAAGGCGGTAGACACGGCTCTTGTGAACGCCGAGTTCATCGGCGACTTCGCGCACGGCATCGCGAAAGCTTGCGCGCGCCATGCGCGCATTCAGCTCAGCGGAAATTTCCACATCGTTCACTTCCGCACGCATGGGCGGGTCGACAACGACAACGATCTCGCCTTTCAACTGCTCGCCGGTCCCCAGCTTTTCCACAAGCTCTCCAAGGTTTCCTCGCAGGATCTCCTCATGCAGCTTGGTCAGCTCGCGGGCGACGGCGGCTTCGCGGGGCCCGAGAATTTCCGACGCATCGGCGAGCATGGCGGCGAGGCGCGCCGGCGCCTCGAAAAGGATGAGCGAGCCGGGAACGTCAGCCAGTTCGCGCAGCCTGGCGCGGCGGCCTTCACGCTTCGGCGGCAGGAAGCCGGCGAACAGGAACCGGTCGGAGGCAAGGCCGGAGACGGAAAGCGCGGCCAGCGCCGCCGAGGCGCCAGGCACGGCGATGACTTTCATGCCCTCCGCCAGCACGGACCGCGCCAGCTTGAATCCGGGATCGGAAACAAGCGGCGTCCCCGCGTCGGCGACGAGCGCGACGGAAAATCCCGCGCGCAGGCGCGCGAGAATGCGGGGCCGCGCGGCGGCGGCATTGTGCTCGTGATAGGGCTCCAGTTCGCGCGAGATGCCGAAATGGGTGAGCAGTTTGCGCGTATGCCGCGTGTCTTCGCACAGCAGCAGGCCTGTGCCCTGCATCACCGCCAGCGCGCGCAGGGAAATGTCGGCGAGGTTGCCGATTGGCGTGGAGACCAGATAGAGCGCGGGCTCGAGCGACGCATCGAGCGCCTTTTCCAGAGCGGCGGTCACGCAAGTGACAAGCCTGCGACGCGCCGCCTCGGGAGCGACCGCTGGCTTATCGGTCTCGCTGCGCCTTGAAACTGGCTTGGGCATGGGCTGGCCTTGCAAGGATGCGGGTCGCCGCACTGCCGGCTGTCCGGCCATTTTCTTGCCCGACTGTAGGCGATATTCGGCGCTGGCGTCCACGGTCGCAGGGCACGGCCGGGGCGTTCGCGCCAGCGTATTCAGATGACGCATGGCGAGACCGGGCGTAGGATGGTCAGCAAGTCTTAACCCTGCCGTGCCCAGCATGTCCTGCAGTGCCTGGGGGCGGGCAGAGTTTTCGAAGGGGCGGAATGCATTCAGGAGCGCGACCGACCGGACTGCCGCAGCTTGCGTGGCTGGCGGCGGCACTGTGCGCGCTCATGCTGCTGCTCGCCGGATGCGGCGGCGGCGGGCGCAATCTCGCCGAAGGTCCCGACGCGCAGCTTGGCGGAGCCCCCACCGGTCCCGCGGTAAAGGTGGCTGTGCTGCTGCCCCTGAGCGCACCGGGAAACACCGCCAGCGTCGCCAAGGCGATGAAGCAGGCGGGCGAACTGGCGCTGTTCGATTTCGACAATCCCAACGTGACGCTGCTGGCCAAGGACACCAAGGGAACGCCCGAAGGCGCCAAGGCCGCCGCCGACGCCGCGGTCGCGGAAGGGGCGGAACTCATCATCGGGCCGCTGTTCTCCAAGGAAGTGGCCGCCGCCGCGCCCTCGGCGCGGGCCGCCGGCATTCCCATGATCGCCTTTTCCAGCGACCAGTCGGTCGCCGGCAACGGCGTCTATCTGCTGAGCTTCCTCGCCGGCCGCGACGTACCCCGCATCGTCTCCTACACGATGTCGCAGGGGCGGCGGAATTTCGGCGCGCTGATCCCCCAGACGCCTTACGGACAGCTTGTCGAGCGCGCCTTCCGCGACGCGGTGTCGAGGCAGGGCGGTACCATCATCGCCATGGAGCGTTTCCCGCTGGACGCCAACGGCATGCTCGAGCCGGCAAAGAAGGTGGCGGAACTGGCCAAGGGCGAGGGCCGGCAGATCGACGCGCTGTTCATCCCTGCCGGTTCGGACGTGCTGCCCTCGGTGGCGGCGCTGATCCCCTATTTCGAAATCGACACCGGACAGGTGAAGATCATCGGCACACAGGAGTGGGACTTCCCCAATGTGGCGCGGGAGAAGTCGCTGGTCGGCGGCTGGTTCCCGGCGCCCGACCCGCAGGGCTGGCAATCCTTCGCGCAGAATTACGTCAAGACCTACGAGTCGTCGCCGCCGCGCCTCGCCAGCCTTGCCTATGACGCGGTGAGCCTGGCGGTGTCGCTGTCGCGCAACCGTCCGGGCCAGCGCTTCACCGCGGCGCAGCTGACCCGCTCCAGCGGCTTTGCCGGCGTGGACGGGCTGTTCCGCCTGCAGGCGGACGGCACATCGGATCGCGGCCTTGCCGTGCTCGAGGTGCAGAAATTCGGCACCCGCGCCATCGACGCCGCTCCGGCCAGCTTCGGCACGGCGCAGTTCTGATTTCTTCCGGTCTGCGGACTAGTCCCGCGGCGGCGCGCGCCTGAGCGTCTTGGTGCGTCCGCGCTGCTTCTTGCTCTTGATGCGCCTGTCCTTTGCCGCCTTGCCGGGCTTCGTGGGGATGCGCGGCTTGCGCGGCTCGGCGGCGCGGGCAATGAGGCGCAAGAGCCGGTCGCGGGCATCGGCGCGGTTGCGCTCCTGGGTGCGGAAACGCTCGGCGCGAATGACGATGACGCCATCATTGGTCAGGCGCGAGCCGGCGAGGCGCATCAGTCGTGTGCGCACATCTTCAGGCAGATTGGGCGAGCGGGCCGCGTCGAAGCGCAGCTCCACCGCGCTCGCCACCTTGTTGACATTCTGCCCACCCGGACCCGAGGCGCGGATGAAATGCTCCTCCAGCTCTGAGGGCGAAATCCTGAT
>JAYZVT010000076.1:0-5750 GCA_036155355.1 Pseudomonadota bacterium | reverse complement strand
TGATGAACTGGTGCCGGCATATGCCCACAGCGGCTTTGTGCGCGAACGCGAGGGCACGCGTACACTCAACGCCGTCCCCCACGGCCACTATCAAACCCGTGACGGCAAGTGGATAGCAATTGCCTGCACTAATGACCGCATGTTCGAGCGCTTTTGCGACATGATGGGCCGGCCCGGGCTGGCCGCCGCCGAAACTTATGGTCCCATCGCCAGGCGCCTCGCCGCCTATGCTGACGTGGACCGGTTGGTGACAGACTTCGTGATTGGGCTCGACCGAGACGAACTGATGCAGAAGTGCATCGCCTTCGAGGTGCCGGCGTCCCCGGTCAATACAATTGCCGACATCTTCGCCGATCCGCACGTCAAGGCGCGCGGAACGCTCGTCGAGGTCGCTGACTGGCGGGGCAAACCGGTAACGCTGCCGAATGTCGTCCCGCGGCTGTCGGAAACGCCGGGTGAAGTGACCGCGCCTGGACCATTGCTCGGTGACGCGACGCGGCAGGTTCTGCAGGATCTTGCCGGCCTCGATACCGGGGAAATTGACCGGCTTGCTGCAAAAGGTGTGATCTAGTTGTGGATTTTTGAAGAGAATTTAACGAGTTGAGACGCCGAATTCAGCGAAGGTAAAAATAATCACATATTGCATGGACTGCATGTTTTCGCTCAAATGCCGGGCAAGACTGAAAGTGTGCGGACAAGCAAGTGACTATCTCCAATTCGACCCCCCTGCTCGACAGGATGGACACCCTGGAAGCCCTGCGCGCGCTTCCGGACGAGGACCTGCCGCAGCTCGCCGACGAACTGCGCCGTGAAACCATTGACGCGGTCTCCGTGACGGGCGGGCATCTTGGCGCTGGTCTCGGCGTGGTGGAACTGACGCTGGCCATTCACAAGGTTTTCGACACGCCTGCCGACAAGCTGATATGGGACGTGGGGCACCAGTGCTATCCGCACAAGATCCTCACCGGACGGCGCGATCGCATCCGCACCCTGCGTCAGGGCGGAGGCCTCTCCGGCTTCACGCGCCGCGCCGAAAGCGAGTTCGACCCCTTCGGTGCCGCTCATTCGTCCACGTCTATTTCCGCCGGCCTCGGCATGGCGGTCGCGCGGGACCTTGGCCATGAGCCGCATAACGTCGTTTGCGTGATCGGAGATGGCGCCATGAGCGCCGGCATGGCCTATGAGGCCATGAACAATGCAGGCGCCATGGATTCTCGCCTGATAGTCATCCTCAACGACAATGACATGTCGATCGCGCCGCCTGTCGGCGCCATGAGCGCCTATCTGGCCCGCCTGCTCTCGGGCGGCACCTACCGGCATATCCGCAACTGGGCCAAGCAGCTGGCAAAGAAGTTGCCGAAGAGCTGGGAGCGCCGCGCCGCGCGTGCCGAAGAATACACGCGCAACTTCTGGACTGGCGGTACGCTGTTCGAGGAGCTTGGCTTCTATTACGTCGGACCCATCGACGGTCACAATTTCGACCACCTTCTGCCCGTGCTACGTAACGTCAAGAAGGCCCAGGAAGGCCCGATCCTGGTTCATGTGGTTACGAAGAAGGGCAAGGGATACGCGCCAGCCGAGGAGTCCGACGACAGGTATCACGGCGTTGCCCGCTTCGACGTCGTGACCGGAGCGCAAGAGAAATCCGCGCCCAAGGCTCCTGCCTACACCAAGGTCTTCGCCAATGCTTTGACCAAGCTGGCGGAGCAGGATGAGAAGATCGTCACCATCACTGCCGCCATGCCGTCCGGCACCGGCCTCGACATTTTCGGTGAGAGGTTCCCGGATCGCTGCTTCGATGTGGGCATCGCCGAGCAGCACGCGATCACCTTCGCTGCTGGCCTTGCGGCGGAGGGATATCGGCCCTTCGCGGCGCTTTATTCGACGTTCCTTCAGCGTGCCTATGACCAGGTCGTTCACGACGTGGCAATTCAGCGATTGCCGGTTCGCTTCGCAATAGACCGTGCAGGGCTGGTTGGGGCCGACGGACCGACCCATGCTGGTGCCTTCGACGTCGCCTATCTGGGCTGCCTGCCGGGTTTCGTGCTCATGGCCGCCGCCGACGAGGCGGAATTGACCAACATGGTCGCGACATGCGCGGCAATTGATGATCGCCCGAGCGCGCTGCGCTATCCGCGCGGCGAGGGGGCCGGTGCGGCGCTGCCAGACTGGCCTTCGCCCCTGGAAATAGGAAAGGGGCGCGTCATCAGGGAAGGAACGTCGGTGGCGCTGCTGTCATTCGGCGCGCGCCTCACCGAGTGCCTCGCAGCTGCCGATCAGCTCGCCGGCTACGGTCTCTCGACGACGGTCGCGGATGCGCGTTTCGCCAAGCCGCTGGATGAAACTCTGATCCGCCGGCTGGCCACTGAACACGAGGTCCTCATCACCATCGAGGAAGGTTCCATCGGTGGCTTTGGCTCCTTCGTCTTGCAGTTACTCGCCAATGAGGGGTTGCTTGAGCGTGGTCTGAAGGTGCGGCCGATGGTGCTGCCGGATCGATTCATCGAGCAGGACAAGCCTGCGGCCATGTATGCCCAGGCTGGCCTCGACGCAGGCAGCATCGTAGCGACTGTGTTTGCGGCGCTGGGCCGGGAAACGCTGGCCGAGACCGGGGACAGGGCCTGAACTATCTGTCTTTCGGGCTCAGGCGCGCCTTATTACTGACAATGAGATTGTCGGAAAACCCGCTGAACTCCGGGTCGAATTCATAATAGTTGCAGGTGATCTCGTCACCCTTCTGAATATCGTGGACGGCATACCCACGCGCGAATTCCCTGAAGTCCGTGTTCGGCGTCTCGCTGTGATTCATGTATTTGCCGTCGTCACTATCGAGAATGATGAAGCCGGGTTTCTCGAGATGCGGATAGGTGTAGCGCGCCAGGTATTCCTGTATGTGAGCAGGGAGGTTGGCGGCCTCGCTCTCGGAAATGAACACGTCGAACTTCGGGTTGATCTCCCATAGCATCATGCCTTTGGGAATGAATTCGCCGGCAAATACGCCAAGTCCCTGGATGGCGCTTTGCGCCACATAGCTTCTGACAAGCATCATTTCTGCGTTCCTCGCGACCTAGACGAATTTCCGAAAGCAAAAGCAGATATGGCGCAGGAACCGGTCGAATGCCGGACCGCCTGTATCAGAGTAGCCCGAACCGGCTGCCTAGAGCGGTCCGGTCGCGGGAGACTCCGCTGTTTGCACCACTCGCCTGCGCGAAGCGCGCCGCCTCGCCCTCTGCCGCCGGAACGCATCGATGCGTCTCTGCAGGTAGGGGGAGAAGTAGCCTGCGTAGCGCATCCACAGCGCCGGGCTGCGCCAGTCGTCTCCTGTGACGCGGCCACGGCAGGTGGATGCGCCACATGCGCAATCGAATTCGTCATAGGACGATCCGTCGCACATGGCGTAGTCGATGGTGATCTCCTCACCGGGCAGGATCGTACGCATGGCCACGACGGTGATCTGGCCATTCATGCCGGCATTGGGATCGCAGCTGTGGTTGATGAAGTCCGGCGGCTCATGCGCGTGCAGCGAAGCCTGGTAGAGGTTTTCCTCCACCTGTACCGTGTGACGGCGAATGTCTCCAGGCAGCTCATTGAGCATTTCCGAAGACACGATACGCCCGCTCCACACGGCGATGATTTCGCCTGGCGCGATGGCATGACGCGCGACGACGTATCTTTCGTCAGCGACGTCTTGCATCCGAACTTCACATTTGTCAGAGAGATAAGCCGTTGGAATTTGGCTCACGAGTCCTCCGCGAACGCGCGCGCCGAGCGGTGCGCCTTCGCAGCGTGTGGATCTTAGGCAGCACCCGTCCGCTCCCGGCGCCGCTTGCCCATTCGAATCTCATATGATCCGAACGCGCCGAAGTCTATGGAAACCTGTGGTGGCCATCTACAAAAAAAATCGCCTTGACCAATTATTGGTCAGACGGGGTCTGGCCCGCAGCCGGGCCCAGGCGCGCGACCTGGTGATTCGCGGGGAGGTCCGGGTGGACGGCGTTGTCGTGCTCAGGCCGGCCGCCTCGGTTGGGGAGGGCTCGGTCCTAGACGTCGATCCGGCTGCGGCAGGCCTGGTGTCGCGCGGCGGGGAAAAGCTTGCTGCCGCCCTCGACGCCTTTGGCTTTGACGCGTCCGGAAGGGCTGCCCTTGACCTTGGCGCATCGACCGGGGGCTTCACCCAGGTCCTGCTGCAGCGCGGGGCGGCACATGTGACGGCGCTCGATGTGGGTCATGGCCAGCTTGCCCCCTCGCTCGCCGGCGACCCTCGGGTGACGGCGCTGGAGAAGACCGACGCGCGTGACCTGGTGATTGACATGCTCAGGGAGCCGGTAACGGCGATTACCGCCGATCTCAGTTTCATAAGTCTTGTCAAAGCCTTGGAGCCTGCCATGAGACTCGCGGCAAAGGGCGCCTGGCTGGTGGCTTTGGTCAAGCCGCAATTCGAAGCGGGTCGTGAGGCGGTCGGCAAGGGGGGTGTCGTGCGCGATCCCGGCAAGCAGCAGGAGGCTGTCGCCG
The DNA here is from genome assembly GCA_036155355.1 of Pseudomonadota bacterium. Classification (GTDB taxonomy): domain Bacteria; phylum Pseudomonadota; class Alphaproteobacteria; order Rhizobiales; family Methyloligellaceae; genus JAYZVT01. Next base: position 1,238 of record JAYZVT010000076.1, on the reverse strand, counting down.
CGGTGAGCGATTGGGTGACGCGGCAGCCCGGCTGGACCGTGATGGGCGTGACCCCATCACCTATCGAGGGTGGCAGCGGCAATCGCGAATTCCTGCTTGGGGCCGTCCGCGATGGATGACGAGTTGGTCATTGAGGCGCTGGGTGCCCAGGGGGATGGCATTGCCACAGTCGCGGGCGCGCAGGTCTTCATCCCCTTCACTTTGCCGGGCGAGCGCGTTCGCGCCGACCTGGATGGGGGCAGGGGTCGCCTGCGGGAGGTAATCGAGGAATCGCCGGACCGCCGCACATCCTCTTGCCTGCATTTCGGCACCTGCGGGGGCTGCGCCCTGCAGCATATGGTGGAGGACGCCTATCTGGCCTGGAAGCGCGATCAGGTGTTCCGCGCCTTTGCTGCGCGGGGCCTGTCGCCCGAGGTTTCCCCCGTCTTGCCGGTGGCCCCCGCCAGCCGCCGCCGCGCTGTGCTGACCGCCCGCCGGGGCCGGGGGAATTCCGTTTCTTTGGGCTATCACCGCCGACAGGACAGGGAACTGGTTGACGTGCAGGAATGCCCGGTACTGCGTCCCGCTATCGTTGCGGCATTGCCCGGCCTGCGTGGACTGCTGAACCTGCTGCTGGCGGGACGATCCGAGGCCCGGGTCACCATCCTGGAGACAGTGACCGGTCTTGATGTGCTTGTTGAGGGTGTTCCCGAGCCGCAGTCCCATCATGTCCTCGCCGGGATCGCCGGTCTGGCGGCAAACGCGGGCCTCATCCGACTGACCGTCGGCTCTGAACTATTGTTTCAGTCAGGCGAGCCGCAAATTCATCTGGGCAAGGCGCTCCTGTCTCCGCCACCCGGCGCCTTCCTCCAGGCTGTTGCCAGCGCGGAGAGCGAACTTGCCCAAAGAATACTCGCCGCCTGCGCGGCAGCGAGGAATGTCGCCGACCTGTTTTGTGGTGCTGGCACCTTCGCCCTGCGATTGGCTGGCGGCTGTGAGGTCGCCGCCTTCGAGCTGGACTCAGCACTTCTCACTGCGCTGCGGGCGGCCGGCGCCCGGTCGCAGGGGCTGAAGAAGCTCACGATCGAGCGTCGCGATCTTTTCCGGGAGCCGCTCACTGCCCGCGAACTCGGGCGCTTCGATGCAGTGGTATTTGACCCACCTCGCGCCGGTGCGCGGGCACAAGCGCAGGAACTGGCAGCCTCGAAGGTGCCAGTGGTGGTGGCCGTATCCTGCAATCCGGCGACGCTTGCCCGGGA
>JAYZVT010000075.1:0-4325 GCA_036155355.1 Pseudomonadota bacterium | reverse complement strand
TTTCTGGAAGACCATCTGGAAGCCCTACACCGTCTGCTACTAAGAACGCCCCGACGGGCACCAGGATGCCCGCTCCGACACCGCCGTCCCCGGCAAACGCAGGGGGCGGCGGTTCGCGTTCGGTGGTCAGGCGTCCTGCATGTACGGCATCCCCTTCATGGCAACGTATCCCGGCAGCGCCTCGACGCGCGCCAGCCACTTGCGCACAGCCGGGTATGGCGCGAGCGGTACATTCCCCTCTTCGACCAGAGCGGTGTAGGGATAGCAGGCGATGTCGGCGATGGTCGGCCGGTCGAGCGCCAGCCAGTCGTGCTTTTCCAGACGCTGTTCGAGAATGGCCAGGGTGGCGTTGGCCAGCGCCGCTGCGCCGGCATGATCGCCCTGGCGATTGAAAATGACGAGCGCACGGGAAATGCCGAGGCCGTGGAAAATCTCGTTCACGGCAAGCGACAGCCACTGCTGCACCTCGCCCATGCCGTCCGCGTCGTCGGGATACCATCTGGTGCCGGCATAGCGTCGGGCGAGATAGACGAGGATCGCGGACGAATCGCGAAGCACCAGGTCTCCGTCCACCAGCACCGGCACCTTGTGCATGGGGTTGAGCGCGAGAAATTCCGGCGCCATCTGCTCCTTGGCGAGCAGGTCCATATGCACCCGCTCGTATTCGAGGCCGAGGATGGACAGCATCATCCGGATCTTGTGGCAGTTGCCGGACGGGGGAAAATCATAGAGCTTGCGCATGAGGTCTCCGGGCTGGAAGCGGTGGAAGGTAGCAAACCCGCTGTCGGCCGCCTATATCCTCAGCTTTGATTTTATTGTGAAATTGCTATTCACACCCGTCGATGGATGCCGCCGGCCTGGCCGGATGTGTCGGCGAAGCACAAGCGCCGAAAAAGGCAAGCAATGACAAGAACAGCCAATGCCGGCCATGACTAGCGTGCGCAATGACGGTCTGACCGGACTGGTGCTGCCAGGCGGCGGAGCGCGCGGCGCCTATCAGGCCGGCGTGCTGCTTGCCATCGCGCAGTTCACGCGAGGGCAGCCGAACCCCTTCCCCGTCATAACCGGCGCGTCGGTGGGCGCGATCAACGCGGCTTCCATTGCCAGCAACGCCAGCGACTTCGCGCAGGCGGCGGAGAATCTGTGCGCGCTGTGGTCCGAGCTGCATGCGGATAATGTCTATCGAACCGATCTGCGCGCCATAGGAGCGACGGCGACGCGATGGCTGGCATCCTTCGCCTTCGGCGGTCTGGGCAAGAAGAACCCGCCATCCCTGCTGGACAACGCACCGCTCAAGAAGCAGCTGCAGCGCACCATCGATCTCAACGGGATCGACAAGGCGCTGCGCGGCGGCGCGCTTCGCGCCGTCGGCATCACCGCATCGAGCTATGGCCGCGGGCGCGCGGTCACCTTCTTCCAGGGCGAGCGCGACGTGAAGGAATGGCAGCGGGCACGGCGCGAGGGCGTGCGCGAGAGACTGACCATCGATCACCTGATGGCGTCGTCGTCGCTGCCTTTCCTGTTCCCGGCGCGGCGCATCGGCAGGGAATACTTCGGCGACGGGTCGCTGCGCTCCACCTCGCCGCTCAGCCCGGCAATACACCTGGGCGCCGACAGGCTGCTGGTGATCGGAGCGCGCGACGCAAGGCCCGACCGGCTGGGCGAGACGCCGGAGAGCACGCGCTATCCATCGCTGGGCGAACTGGGCGGCTACATGCTCGACCTGCTGTTCCTCGACAACCTGCAGGCAGACACGGAGAGGCTGAGCCGCATCAACCGGACGCTGTCGCTGCTGTCGCCGCAGAAGCGCAAGAAGACCAGCCTGCGGCCGATCCAGATCCTGACTATCGAGCCCTCGCAGGACCTGCGCAGGATCGCCGGCAAGCACGCGGACGCCATCCCGCGCTCCATCCGCATGCTGTTGCGCGGGGTCGGCGCGTGGGACTCAGGCTGGCGGCTGGCGAGCTACCTGCTGTTCGAGCCGCCCTTCATCCAGGAGCTGATCGCTCTAGGGCAAAGCGACGCGATAGCGAGGCGGCGCGAGATCGAAACCCTGCTCGGACTGAAGCGGGCGCACGGAAAACCGCGGAAGAAGCCGTCGCGCTGATGCTGTTTGAGCCGGCGGCGGGCCCGCGCTAGACTGGAACCACGAGGAGGCGCGCTGTTGGGGAGTGCGCCTGATGTTGTCGCGTATCGCCTGCGCCGCAGTCGCGGTGTTCCTGCTCTTGTCGTCATCGCCCGCGCGGGCCGGAGCCAAGTTCATCCATGTGCCGGCCGCAATCCCGACCGCGTCGGGACCGGTGCATCTGCACGCTTTTGGCGGCAGCAGGAAGACGTTCCTGTTGCCGCGTCTCGCGCCGGCGCTCGACACGCCGGTCTATTTTCCCGCGGGCCGGATGTGGACGGACCGGTATTACCTGCGCGGCCCGGACTTCCCGACCATGACGCGGCAGTTGCAGGGCCGCATCGACCCCGGCGTAACCGTGCCCAATGCAGCGAACCCGTACGGGCAGCGCATTCCCGCCAGCCAGACAGTCGCCAACGGCTCGCCCTGGCGCGGCGTGTTCGCGGGCGGACCGACTGTCGAGGGCGGCTCGATATGGAGCGGGCAGACCTGGCGCTGATGCGCCTGACCATCGAGACCGCGATCAATCCACGTTCAGCTCTTCCTCCTCGGGCTCGTCCTCCGGGAAGACCGGATAGACGCCTTTCACCCGGCCCATCTGCTTGGCGAGCGCCAGCACGGTGTCGATATGCGGCGTCTCCACATCGACGATGCGGCCCAGCTCCTGCACCACGCCGAGCAGCGCGTCCAGCTCGATCTGTCGGCCGCGGTCGAGGTCCTGCAGCATGGAGGTGCGGTGCGCGCCGACGCTTGCCGCGCCGTTGATGCGCCGCTCGATATCGACGCGAAAGTGCACGCCGATGCGGCGGGCGATCTTTTCGGCTTCCTCCATCATGTGGCGCGCGACAAGGCGGGTGCCGGGATCGGTCGCGACCACGTCGAGGGTGGCGTGGGTCAGCGCCGAGATCGGGTTGAAGCAAAGGTTGCCCCACAGCTTCAGCCAGATGTCGTTGCGGATGTCGGGATAGATCTTCGCCTTGAGGCCGCCGGCGTCGAAGGCAGCGGCAAGTTTCTTCACGCGCTCCGTCTCGCTGCGGTCGGGCTCGCCAAATCCAAAGCGGTCGCCATAAATGTGGCGGATGACGCCCGGCTCGGTGATCTCGGTAGCGGGATAGACGGTGGCGCCGATGGCGCGCTCGGGGCCGATGGCTCGCCACTGGCGTCCGTCGGGATCGACGCTTTGCAGTTGCAGGCCGGCATACTGGCCTTCGAAGCCGTGGAAGTACCACCAGGGAATGCCGTTCTGCATGGTGACGACGGCAGTGCCGGGGCCAAGCAGGGGCTTCATCTTCTCAGCCGACTCCCAGGCCTGATGGGCCTTCAGCGCGACGATGACGTAGTCCTGCGGTCCGAGTTTGCCCGGTTCGTCGGTGGCGATGACCTTTGCGATCTGGCGGCCGTCCTTGAAATCGACGGAAATTCCGTTCTTGCGGATCGCCTCCAGATGGGCGCCGCGCGCGATCAGCGACACGTCGGCGCCGCCCTTCTGCAGCATCAGCCCGACATAGCCGCCGATGGCGCCCGCGCCGTAGATACAGACTTTCATGCTTCCCTCCGGCAGAACCCACTACCGCGAGGTGAACTATCAGCGCACGGACGGGTCAACCCCTGCGAAAGGCTTGCGTCATTCGGCGCATGGCAAAGCGTCAGGTGGTGCTGTCTCCCGCGCTGATCCCGGCGAGCCGCACGGACTGCGGCTTGCGGGCGCATGTCCAGTCGAAAAGATCCATCTCGATTTCCTCAAATCGCTTGCAGGCGGCACGATGGCCCGCGGCAATGGACTCCTTGGCGCAATGAAAGTCGAACAGGCCGACACTGGCCAGCCTGGGGAAGATGGTCACGTCCGGCGGTTCGCCGCTCAGGCGCGCCCGCGCGATACGGTCCTGCGTGATGTTGAAGGCGCCGAGCATGATCCGGCCAATGGAGTGGGAAGGCTCCTCCTGTGCCGGGGCCTCAGGTTCTATTGAAATGGTCCCGGCCGGTCCCGCCGGACGCAACGCGGGAAAGGCCGCAGCACTTTCCGCGCCGCCGACGACAGTCCCCCGGCCATAGATGTCGCCGTGAAGATTGACGGCGATGACATATTCCGCGCCGAGCGCACGGCACACTGATACGGGCACGGGATTGACGAATGCGCCATCCATCAGCCAGCGGCCGGAAATATGCACCGGTTTGAACAAGCCAGGTATGGCGTATGAGG
>JAYZVT010000074.1:0-6322 GCA_036155355.1 Pseudomonadota bacterium | reverse complement strand
ATTATTTCCCTGGGATCACCGGACTTCAGCAGCGGCCGGTTTTCCCGGCGCGATACGCGTTCCATCAGCACCGGCAGTTCGGCGCGCAGCCAGACGGATATGCCTGACCTCGAGACGTTACGGCGTGTCTCCTCGTTCATATAGGCGCCGCCGCCAGTGGCAAGCACATGTGGGCCGTTATCGAGGAGGCGCGCAATGACCTTGCGCTCCCCGTCTCGGAAATAGGCTTCGCCGTGATCGGCGAAAATTTCGCTGATGCTCTTGCCTGCCGCACGCTCAATCTCATTGTCAGCATCGACGAATGGTAGCGCGAGCTGGCTGGCCAGACGGCGGCCGACCGCCGTTTTGCCCGCACCCATCAGGCCGATCAGCACAACGCTGGTCTTGTCCAAAAGGCGGCAAATGCGAGCCGCCTTCTCCTTTTTCCGGTCGCGCTGTCGGGCGCGGAGTCCCAGGCGCATGACGCATGCCTCAGCAGTTGTCCAGATTCACGTTGCCCGATTCATGTTGCATGTCGAGCGTACGGTCTCTTACTTTTCGTCCCAGTGTTAGGCCAATTCAATAGTTCATAGGCGTTAACAGGGGCAAGCACCATGACTGCGAAGAGACGTCTTCGCAGCCGAAGCGCGCCGGGGGCGTCAGCATCAAGAGGGGCAAAAATGCCGACACTGTTCCGGTTTGTGGTTATTTGCGGATTTCTCGCAGGTCTGGGCTATTTGAGCCTGTATATCCTGGCGACCCATTTCGAGCCGGAGCCGAAGGAGATTTCCAAAGCCGTGCGCAACGTCACACCGAAATAGGCTGTCCGCGCCCCGTGCCTGAGGTATTTTTGCTGCCATGCCGGCGCGCAAGGATTCCAAACAAATGCCGGAAGACGGCCACGCCGGCCTCTTTCTGGAGATGCTAAGCGCGGAGCGAGGCGCTGCGGCAAATACACTTGAAGCCTATTCCCGAGACCTGTCCGATTTTCTCGCCTGGCTCGGCAGGCGCAAGCGCAAGGCCGTCAATGCCCGCGCCGAGGATCTGTCGGACTATCTGGAGTCGCTGGCATCGTCCGGCCTCGCAGCGTCATCGCGCGCGCGCAAGCTGTCGGCGCTGCGGCAGTTCTTCCGCTTCCTGTTCGCGGAGGACTATCGCAAGGACGATCCATCGGCTTCCATAGAAGGTCCGAAGCGAGGCCGGCCGCTGCCAAAGGTACTAGGTATCGACGAGGTCGATGCGCTGCTCGCCGCCGCGGCGCAGGCGGCTGCCAACGGCGATGCCGGCCAGCGGCTGCGCGGACTGCGGCTTCACTGCCTGATCGAGCTTCTCTACGCTACGGGCCTACGGGTATCGGAGCTGGTGTCGCTGCCAAGCACCGTGGCTCATTCCGACGACCGGGTGATAACGGTCAAGGGAAAAGGCGGGCGGGAGCGTATCGTGCCGCTTTCGCGTGCAGCCAGGGAGGCGCTCGCCGCCTATACGGCCGAACTGGCGAGGATTGCACCCGCGCTTGCCCGTTCGCCCTGGCTGTTTCCCTCCGCCGCAGGGCAGGGACATCTCACCCGCCAGCGCTTCGCACAGGAGCTGAAGAGCGCGGCCGCGCAGGCTGATATCGACCCGGCGCGGCTATCCCCGCATGTTCTGCGTCACGCCTTCGCCAGCCATTTGCTTGAACGGGGGGCAGAATTGCGCGCCGTACAGCAACTGCTCGGACATGCCGACATATCCACGACGCAGATCTACACGCATGTTCTGGAAGAGCGCTTGCGGCAGCTGGTTTTGACACATCATCCGCTGGCGAAAGTACCGGGAAGCCCCTCGCGCAGGCCGGGCAGGGGTTAACGCTCGATTATTCACAGGGTTGCTTCGCGACTTGACAGGGAGCATCGTGATGGCCAACTAAAGCCATAATTCTGCAACAAATCGAATTCCCTGGCTCAACAGGGCAACAAGCGGAGCCGGGTCGGGCGGCGGATGCGTACCTATCTCGATTTCGAAAAGCCGATTGCGGAGCTTGAAACAAAGGTCGCGGAGTTGCGCGCGCTCGCACGCAACGATGACGACGGCGTCTCGATTACGGACGAACTGTCGCGTCTTGAAGTGAAGGCGCGAACCGCGCTCAAGGACACCTATTCCAGCCTTACGCCCTGGCAGAAGACGCAAGTCGCCCGCCACCCCGAGCGGCCGCATTGCTTCGACTATATCCGCGAGCTGATCGAAGACTTCACGCCGCTCGCCGGGGACCGGCTCTACTCGGAAGACGCGGCTATCGTCGGCGGCCTTGGCCGCTTTGCCGGACGCGCGGTCATGGTGATCGGTCAGGAAAAGGGGTCCGACACGGAATCCCGCCTGCGGCACAATTTCGGCATGGCCCGCCCGGAAGGTTACCGCAAAGCCATTCGCCTGTTGGAGCTTGCCGACCGCTTCGGACTGCCGGCAATTTCGCTCGTTGATACAGCAGGCGCCTATCCGGGCATCGGCGCGGAAGAGCGCGGGCAGTCAGAGGCAATCGCGCGCTGCACCGATTGCTGTCTTGGACTTTCCGTGCCGCTGGTGGCCGCGGTCATCGGCGAGGGCGGCTCAGGCGGGGCAGTCGCGATCGCCTCGGCCAACAAGGTCATCATGCTGGAACACGCCATCTATACTGTCGCTTCACCCGAGGCCGCAGCGTCGATCCTTTGGCATGACTCCGCCCGCGCCAAGGACGCCGCGACAAGCATGAGGATCACGGCCCAGGATCTGCTCCAGCTAAAGGTTGTGGACGAGATTGTTCCTGAACCCACGGGTGGGGCACACCGGGACGCCTTCAAGGCGATCCGGGCCACCGGCGAGGCCTTAAACCGTGCCCTGGCGGCCTTCGACGGTCTGACTGGTGATGAGATCCGGCGGGCCCGACGGCGTAAATTCCTGGAAATCGGGCAGGGATTCTAGGCAGGAATCCCGGGTTCTCCCCGTTTTCGTCCAATGAACACCACTTTTTTCACCATAAAGTTGCTTGTGGGGGCCATCCGGCCGGTCCATTGATGGGCATTCTCAATCCGGTAACTCTGTATTAACCTGAATTGTCGGATGGTGAACGTCGTGCGCAAGGGGCACTGCGTATGAATGGGAACACCAGATTGAACTGGCTGGCGCCGCTGGCGCTCGCGCTGTCGCTCGGCCTTGCCGGGTGCGGACAGATTGCGACACCTGCGATGAAGCCGCTGTCGCCGGAAGCCAAGGCGCTTCTGGCGCAAAAGGGCATGCGCGAAGACAGCCCCATCTTCATACGCATCTTCAAGGAAGAGTCTGAACTGGAAGTGTGGAAGGTCAAGGACGACGGCCGCTATCACCATTTCAAGACCTATCCCATCTGCAACTGGTCGGGCGCGCTTGGCCCGAAGATCCAGCAGGGAGACAAGCAGGCGCCCGAAGGCTTCTACCAGGTTGCCGCCAAGCAGATGAATCCGAACAGCGCCTTTCACCTGTCCTTCAACCTCGGCTACCCGAATGCATACGACAAGTCGCACAAGCGCACCGGCGCGCATCTCATGGTGCATGGCGACTGCAAGTCAGCCGGCTGTTACGCGATGACCGACGCACTGATCGAGGAGATCTATGCGCTGGCGCGCGAAGCTTTCGAGGGCGGACAGGAAGCGTTCGATGTGCATGCCTTCCCGTTCCGCATGACACCGGACAACATGAAGCGGCATGCCAGGAACGAATGGATGGGCTTCTGGAAGCAGATGAAGCAGGGCTACGACCACTTCGAGTATGCCCGCCAGGCTCCGAAAATCGAGGTCTGCCAGAAGCAGTATCTGGTGAACGTCGCCTTCATCGAGCGGGGCCAGGTCGATCCTGCCGGTACCTGCCCGGCCTTTGAGCGGCTGCCTGTCGAGGCTGCGCCGCCGGAGACGATCATCCAGGCGGGCGGCGAGACGGCACCGCGTCCGGCGGGTCTGGGTGCGATAGCCCCTGCGTCAAGTTCAGGCACAGCGCAGGCGAGCACGGCACCGAACACTTTTGGTTATGCGCCTGCCAAGCCGACTTTCTCAGGCTTCGCTTTTCGCTCCAACTCCAAGCTCGGCCAGTAGCGCCCCGCGACGTCGTTGCGGTAGGGCGATGGTTGGTCTAGCACTTCCACATCATGTCAAATCATCTTCCGGCCAGGCGGCGCTCCGTCGCCGGGGTCCTGCTGCTTTTGCTGATGCTCGTTGCCGTTGTCCTGGCCGCGATGCTCGCTACGCGCTCCGGGCGCGAGGCCGCGCAAAGCATTGGCAGCGACCTGAAATGGGTGGAACGCCAGATGCGGCTGAAGCTCGGCTGGCCATTGCGGGGGACGCCCGACCTGGCGCGCTTCGAAGAGCGGCTTAGAGAAAAGAACCTTGCCAAGGGCGCGCCGGTGTTCATGCGCATTTTCAAATGGGAGCACGAACTGGAGTTGTGGATGAAGAAGGGCGACCGCTTCGTCCTGTTCACCACTTATCCCATCTGCCGCTGGTCGGGCCGTTTGGGTCCGAAGCTTCGCGAAGGCGATCATCAGAGCCCCGAAGGCTTCTACACGGTGGCGCGCGGCCAGCTTAATCCGAACAGCAAGTGGCACCGGTCCTTCAATCTGGGATTCCCAAACGGGTTCGACCGGATTCACGGCCGCTCCGGCAGCTTCCTGATGGTGCATGGCGGCTGTTCTTCCATTGGCTGCTACGCCATGACTGATCCCGTTATTGACGAGATCTGGTCGCTGATCACGGCAGCATTCGATGCGGGGCAGCCGCTGTTCCACGTTCACGTCTATCCGTTCCGGATGTCGGGGTGGAAATTGACCCTTTATGGCAATGGCAGATGGGACGGGTTCTGGCGCGACCTCAAGCGCGGCAGTGACCTGTTCGAGCGGTCGCACATGCCTCCGGCAATCAGCGTTTGCCGCCGCCGCTATGCGTTCGAGAAGGCTCCAGCGGGCAAGGCAGGCATGACGGCGTTGCGATCCGGCTGTCCGGCGGCGCTCACGCTTAACTAGTACTAGTGTCTGCGCCTAGAATGGCCAGACGAGCAGGATCATCGGCACCGATACGGCGATGACCAGGATTTCGAGCGGCAGGCCCATGCGCCAATAGTCGCCGAAGCTGTATCCGCCCGCGCCCATGATGAGCGTGTTGTTCTTGTGGCCTATGGGGGTGAGGAATGCACAGGACGCGGAGATGGCTACACCCATCAGGAATGGGTCGGGGCTCACGCCCAGCCTTGAAGCGAGATCAATAGCGACCGGCGCCGCTATCACCGCCGTGGCCGTATTGTTCAGCACGTCCGACAGGGTCATAGTCGCCACCATGAGCAGGGCAAGCACGACCCAGGGCTCGTATCCGAGGGTCAAGTCGATGATGCCTTGCGCGAGCAGGCCGGTGCCGCCGCTCGACTCAAGAGCTTCACCCAGCGGGATAAGAGAGCCCAGCAGCACAATGACCGGCCATTCCACCGCATCGTATATCTGGCGCAACGGGACGATATTGGTCAGCGCCATGAGAATGCACACGCCCGCCAGCGCCACCGGCAGATAGATGAGCCCGGTGCTGGCCAGCACGATGGCCAGCGCGAAGGCGCCGACCGCAAGCCAAATGGTCTGGCGTTTGACGACCTGGATGCCGCGCTCGGCGAGGGGAAGGGCGCCCAGCCATTCGATTGTCTCCTCCAGCCGGTCGCTGTCGCCGTAGAGGAGCAGCACATCGCCGGCGCGCAGCTGGAGTTCGCGCACGCGATCGACGAAGCGTCTGCCCTGGCGCGACACGCCAAGCAGCGTGATGCCGTGACGGTACAGCAGCCGGAGATCGAGTGCGGCCCGGCCGGCAATGCGGGAGGAGTCCTGCACGACGACTTCGGCCATGGCTGTGTCGCTGCCGGCAATGCCGCCGTGCTTCTCCTCGCCCACATATTCGAGTCCAAGCGCGCCAACAAGGTCCTCGATTGACTTCGGCGATGCTTCGACCACGAGTATGTCACCTTTGCGCAGCACTTCGCGGCGGGCCTGTCCGGGCAGCCGCTTGCCGCGGCGGATCCCGCCAAGGACCGCGGCGCCCGCCTCCTCAATGCTTTCGTCAAGCTCGCGCACGCTCTTGCCTATGGCGCCGGATCCGGTCTTCACGCGCACCTCTGCGATGTACTCCTTCAATTCAAAGCGTTCCGCGACAGGTCCACTTTGCACGCTCCCAGCAGGGATCAGCCGCCAGCCCAGCAATGCGATGAAGGCGACGCCGGCCAACGCTGCGGCGGCGCCGGCGGGGGCGAAGTCGAACATCCGGAATGGCTCGCCGAGCGCGGTCTCGCGGAAGCTCGAAACAATGATATTGGGAGGCGTGCCGATGAGCGT
>JAYZVT010000073.1:0-2725 GCA_036155355.1 Pseudomonadota bacterium | reverse complement strand
CGTCCACTGGTAAAGGCTGCGTTGTGCAGCATGGACATCGACGTCTACGCACGAGTTGCCCTGCTTCGCGCCTACGATAAGGAGCCCCGACTGCTTGCAACCGTCGACCAGATTGCTCAGCGGATGCGACTACGCGTCGGCGGTTCAGCCACCTCATCTCAAATTTAAGGGCAAGAAAGGCCGGAAAACGCGCCGTGTCTCGGATTTAAGGGCAAGGCGACACCCACTTCCGAGAGAACCAGGAACGGTTGCCTGACCATGCTGCGGCTGCCATCCATGCGTTGATCTGCCAAGCGGAGGCGATTGCCGATCAGGCTGAGGCCCTGGAGAAACGGATCCTCGAGTGGCACCGGACGCACGAGACGAGCCGGCGACTGGCGACCATTCCCGGTATCGGACCGATCACCGCCAGCGCAATTGCTGCAAATGTTCCGGATCCGAGCCTGTTCCGCTCGGCACGACAGTTCGCGGCCTGGCTAGGCCTGACGCCACGGGCGAACTCAAGCAGTGGCAAGGATCGACAGACCGGGATCAGCAAGCAGGGTGATGGATATATCCGGCGACTGCTCGTTTCCGGCGCGACTGCGGTGCTTCGCTTTGCAAGGCAGGGCGATGCCGGCAAGGCTTGGATGCTTGGGCTTAAAGCACGCAAGCGACCGAAAGTCGTTGCGGTCGCGCTCGCCAACAAGACTGCCCGGATCGCTTGGGCGCTCCTGCGCCGCAACGAGATCTACGCGGCCCCTGTCTCCTGAGCGCGGAACCGCTGACGGAATGCGTGAAGCTGAGAAGAGATGACAAACCGGTCGAACCGGGGATCGGGACACCCCAGGGGGTCAAGGCGCAGAAAGCGCGCAATTTTGATTGGGACCCGATCCGCGGACTTCATCTGGGCCAGCGGCTAGACCGCACCACAAAGGCCGTAGACATGACTGCTTTCGGCATAGGCGCGTCAATTCCCAGCTTGCGCAGCAGGGGTCGTCCAGACATGGGAACACTTGCCCTCGCCAGAGATGCCCACTGCGCGTTGGCGACGGTCCACCAATGACTTGCGCCACCGGACCTGTGGGGGAACCGGCGCAGCGCCAGTTCCCCATCGGCTCATTCTGCCGGAACCCAGGGCCGGTTATAGGCTGCCACGCGCCAATCACCGTGTTCGATGAACCGGGGGGCGCTCCCGGTTTCCAGCGCCTCGGCTGCGGCGTTCAGCGCCTCGGGCGATGTCTCGGGCCAGGCGCCCGTTTCGATCCGTTCGACCAGGGTCTCGACGATGGCCGTGCTTTCGGCAGCCGTGAACTCGCAATGGCCCGTGCCCTGGACCAGCGACTGCCGATACAGATCGCCGGTACCCTGCTCCTGCACCAGCGCGCCGTAGCCTTCCATCAGCGTGTAGGGAATGGCCCAGTCGCCCAGCATGTGGATGCGGATCGCCGGAACCTGCAGATCGCCGGTCGTCGTGCGCCCGTCTGCGGCCCAGAAATCGCGCGCATAATCCGAGGCCGCGATGCGGGGGGCGGCGTCGATCCTGGCAATGTCGGCCTGAAGGTCCAAACCGGCCTGTTCGTAGAGCGCCTCAACCGTCCGCGCCATCGCGGGTGCGGCATTCTGGTAGAAGGCGGCATAGTCGACCCCCTCGTTCCCGGAAAGTTGCTGCCCCGATGCGGCGTTTTCGAACAGAAGCCGCGAGGACCCGCCAACATTACCGCCGATGCGCAGCGCCGAGGCCACGATCATGTCGGCCATGGCGCCGGCATCCGCGGTGTCGGGTAGTTCGGTCCCCTCGACCATCCACGGCGACCACTGTCCGATGGCGAAGGCAAGCGCCAGCCGCGCGCGGCCCTCCGGGCTTTCGCCCGCCGTTTCGATGGCGGCCATCCAGGACGCACGGATCGCGTCAAGGCTGCGCTCGCCACCCGCTCCGGCATTGGGCAGGCCGACGATGGCGAGATCGCTGGCCGGACCGTGCCCAGCGGCCTCATAGCTTTCGCCCAGCAGGGTCTGCATGGCGAACCAGCCATCCAGGAAACTGCTCATGATCCAGACCGGCGTATGGGCGGCAAGCACGGCGGCACCGTCGATCCTGTCCGGGTAATCCTCGGCCGAAGCGAGGCTGTCGAGCCCTCCGCCAGAACAGCCGTATTGCAGCACCATGTCAGGAGCGCGCTCCAGGTCCGTGAAAATGTCCTGAACAGCTTGTAGATTCAGGATTTCACGCTGCGGATCGTATTGCCACAGGCGCAGCGGGTGCCGGGCGAGCCCGGCGAAGGCATAGCCACGACCGAGCAGGTCGTCATACCGCTGGACCGCTGACGCGACCGAAACGTTGCTGGCGAAATCCAGATCCCTGAGTAGTCGACCATTCCAGTTCTCGGGCACGCGGATCAGCCATGCCGTCCCGTCCGGCAGGGTTCCCGCATGTTCGTTGAAGGCGGGCTGCTCCTGCGCCGACGCGAGCGGGGCGAAGCCCGCGGTCAGAGCGAGGCAAAGCACCACCATTCCGGTCCGCGAACGCGGGCCGACCAAATTGGCTGTCCGTGACATGAATTTCCTCCAGTTTGATGCAGCGATGAAATCCGGCTCCTCTTCCGGGGAACCATCGCCGGGAAAAACATAGATAGCTAATTATTAGTGTCAAGGGCTCTGATGCACAAATCGGCTTAAGGCCGAGGTTCCCCTTTCCCCGGACGGACTTATCCCACAGCTTCCGTGACGGGTATTCCGAGCGCGG
>JAYZVT010000072.1:0-6020 GCA_036155355.1 Pseudomonadota bacterium | reverse complement strand
GTCCTTGTCGGGGCTCTGCGGCGCCATCAGGTCCCACACGCCCGAGGCACAGACCTGCGCGGCATTGGCGTGCGGGTGCCGCCACCAGTCGAGAAAGAAGCCAGGCGCGTGTTCGGCCGCCTCGACCGGGATCACGGCGCGGAAGCGGTCGGGATGATGCAGCGCCAGCTGCAGCGCCACGTTGCCGCCGAAGGACGAACCCATGAAGATCGGGTTCTCCAGTTCCAGCGCATCGCAAAAGGCAACGATGAAGTTCATGTAATGGTCGGCGGTCAGCCGGTACTCCTCCTTCCACCACTCCTTGTTGAGCGGTGGATCGGACTTGCCGTGCCGCGCCAGGTCGTAGGCGATGACGTCGTAATTCGTCGTGAAGTCGGTGTCCTCGAGCAGGTCGCGCCACTGGTGATTGTGGCAGCCGGCGGTATGCTGGCAAACCAGCGGCACACCCTCGCCGTTACGCAGGTAAAACACCTTGTACTCATAGCCATCAACTTCGATGGTGACGTATCGGCCGATTACCGGAGAATGCTTGGCCATATGGGTCTCCGTGGACGGTAAGGGGCGCGCTGGCGCCGATAATTCTGGTGTTGTCGGATCAGACCGGTACGCCGACCTTGCGCAGCAACTCGAACTGCACCGTAAAATTCCGCAGGTTCTGCATGAGGATGAGGAGGTTTCCCTCGAGCTTCAGGTCGCGACGGAAACTCGCGGACCAGATGCCGTGATACATCGGATCGGGGATCGGCCGGGCGAACTCGCGCCACGTCTCGGGACTGGCGCGCAGGGCGAAATCATAGGCGTCCATGGGGCCGGGATCGATGTTGATCTCGTGTACCCTGCCATCGACCATGCGAACGATGACCTTCTGAACTCCCATGTCCCAGAGATAGGTGCAGGTGAAATATCTGGCCATCGCGCCAATCGTTGGATCGCGATCGGAGGCTTCACTGAACCGGACGGCCCAGTCCCTCGCACTCATCACCATGTACCCCTCCCGAATGCCAAGCCGGACAAGGCCGGCAAACCGCGCTGGATCGCGGTCATGCCATTGAATCGTGTTTCGCCTAACGATTGGCATTCAATATACTGAACACAATTCACTGGACAGAACGGTAGCGATGTGCACTCTTGGCTGTCAAGGTCAAATTATCAGCAATCGAACTATCGACAGAACCGACCATGAACCAGGTTGAACAGAAACTCGTCCCGGCAGTGGAGCGGGCGACGCGCATCCTGGATTTCGTCGCACGCAGCCAGGCCTATCCAAGCCTCTCCGATCTCACCCGCGAACTGGGCCTCGCCAAGAGTTCCGTGCACACGCTGTGCCGCACGCTCGTCCAACTCAACCTGTTGATTCGGCGTCCGGACCAGACCTACCAGCTCGGGCCGCACCTGATGCGCTGGTCACTTGCCTTTTCGCGACAATCCGACGTCGCGGCGGAGTTCGCCTCCATCTGGGACAAGGAAACGGAGATGCCCGGGGCAACCATCACGCTTACCGTGCTGGAGGGCAACGAGGTCGTCTACATTGCGGCGCGCAACTCTGCCGTCAGCAATTCCCTCGTCGATTTTCGCGCGGGCATGCGCCTGCCGGCCGCTTTCACGGCCACCGGCAAGTCGTTCCTGAGCTATATGAGCGATTTCGAGGTCAAGCGGCTTTACGCGGACGGATTGCCGGAGCCCAGGACGCCGCACAGCGTGCGAACGCTTGACAAGCTCCTCCAGGAATTGCGGGAGACGCGTGAACGCGGTTACTCCATCGACAATCAGCAGGTCGCAGAGGGTATCATCTGTTTCGGTGCTTCGGTTCTGGATTCGCGCAACATGCCAATCGCCGGCGTCGCAGTGAGCCTGCTCGCCGAGCAGACGACGGAAGAAGATCGCAAGCAGATCATCGCCAACGTCAAGCGCATCACCTCGCGCCTCTCGGTTCGCATGGGCGCGGAGCTCGACTGATCGCAATCCGGTCCGTTGTTCCAGTCCGCCACCAACGGCACGATGCGGGCATGCGTTTCCTGGCTGCAAACGGCCACAATCGGCCAGGTTCCGGCGATTCATCGGCAACGCGAATGCGCTTCCGGTTCCGCCGCGCCATGCTGGAAGCTCCCAGAAAGAACAGGGAAAATCACGCCACGAGACCGGAATCGACCGGCTGGACCGCCGAATAACCACGTGATTTCAATGGCATGTGTCGACCTCCCTGCTCCGCAATAACAGGGAATGCTGAACCCCAACAGGGAAAGGCACGCGCCACCATATGGACGGCGCATGGCGTTGTTTTTCGACCATTGCCTTCCTGTTTCACCACTTTCGACAGGCGGTCTGGGACCGGTGGCGCTCCCGGCCTCACCCAGGAAGTCCTTCGACCAATTGCAGTACAGGCTCCCGGCGATCCCCTCGCGCCGGCAAAGGGCAGCAATGCTCTCCCCGCCTCGCAGTCCGGCGAGCACGATCCTGATTTTCTCTTCGCTCGAAACGTGCTTGCGCGTCTTGCGCCTGATGCCCTTGACCAGCCTGTCGGCGGCTTCCTTCGATGTCCCCGGCTTGTGTTTCGTCCGCGCTCCTTGAACGCCTCGACGAACCAGAACCCTCTGTTCCGCAAACCCTCAAAACTGTCCGACGAATGCCGACTTCAGGCAGCGTGCTACGAGCGTCTTTATCCCTCACTTCCCGACACCGCAGCTTGACGGCTCAAGGAAATTCGTATTTAACGCACCTGTTACATAACAGGTCCATTAAATGCAACCCGATCAACTGTCTCTCACGTTCTCCGCACTCGCCGACCCTACCCGCCGGGCCATCCTCCAGCGCCTGAGCGAGGGTGAGGCGTCGGTTGGGGAGCTTACCGCACCCTTTGCCATCTCGATGCCGGCCATCTCTCGACACCTCAAGGTGCTGGAGCGTGCCGGCCTCGTCGTGCGTACCCGGAACGCCCAATGGCGGCCGGTTCAACTCAACGCGACGCCCCTGGCCGAGGTCGCGAACTGGGTGGAGCGGTACCGCGGGCACTGGCAAGGGGCTTTCGAACGCATGGATGCGTACTTGGCCGAGCTTCAGAAAGGAGACCCCGATGCCAAACACTAACGCGACACCCGAGCAACTGGCGCTCGCGCTCGACATCGACAGGGTGTTCGCTGCGCCGCGGGAGCTCGTATGGAGGTTATGGAGCGATCCCGAACATCTGGTGCGCTGGCATGGTCCCGAGGGCTGCGCGCTGAGTCAGTGCGAGCAGGATTTCCGCGCCGGCGGGAGTTGGCGACGCACCATGACCTCCGGCCCGGGGCATGCCCACGTGATCTTCGGAGAATTTATCGAGGTCGATGAACCACGCCGGTTGAGTTTCACCTACACCAACGAGCGCGACGGCTTCGAGACAATCGTGACCATGGACTTCCTTGAGCAGCCTGACGGCACCACGCGGATGCTGTTCAGGCAGACGCCGTTTATCAGCCGCGAGGAGCGGGATGGTCACGGCCGGGGCTGGAACAGCAGTTTCGATCTGCTCAACCGCTATCTTGCGCTGCTCGCAGATCACGACTGGGGACCGAGGGGACGCCCGCGCATGGACGGAGTGGCGGAGGATTTTGCCGCGGCCAAGGCGCGCCATGAGCAGGAGATGAAGGAAAAAGCGAATGAACATCGGCACACCGATGGTCGTGGAATACGCCGCTAAACGCTACGTCGCGCTGCGGCGTCAGGTGGTGATGCCGATCGGCAAGGACGCGACCGAAACCATGAGCGAGCTCGTCAGGGAAGTCGAAACGCAAGGGGTCCGGGGAACGGGTGCCGCGGTCTTCAAGTACAACATCGTGAAGATGCCGGAGCTCGAGATGGAGTTCGGTTTCGAGATCCAGAGGGCACAAACGACGACCGGCGAACTGATGAGCGGCATCTTGCCGGCAGGGCGCTATGCGGAGCTGACCTTCGTGGGGCCGTATCGCTATCTCACGAAAGTGAATGGCGCCCTTATCGACTGGTCGCGCCAGAATGGTCTGGCATTCGACATGCATCCCGCTGCCGACGGCGACCATTTTGTCTCTCGTGTCGAGTTTTTCCCCAACGGCCCGCAGGACGAACCGGACCCTGACAAGTACAAGACCATCGTGGCCATCAAACTCAAAGACTGACCTTGGTTGGTGGCGGTCATTGCCGGGGTGATGGGCAAATGGCTGAAATGGGATCGGATGCCGAGTCTCGGCTTTCCACATTTCCTGTTGAAACCGGTCCGTCCGGTATCGGCCCCTTGTCAGACATCGCCGAACCGTGCGCGACGCAGAGCGCGCCGGAGAAATGCCAGGCGAAAAAGGCTCCGGTTTGAGGCGCAATCAGCCGCCCTCTCCACATGCCGCGCGCAACCGTTTGAAATTGCGGGTTGTTTACCGCCATGGCGGATAGCGCGTCGAACTGGCAAGAAAACTGGCTGGGGCGGCTGGATTCGAACCAGCGCATGGCGGTACCAAAAACCGCTGCCTTACCACTTGGCTACGCCCCATCAAGGCGGTGGCAGAGAATGGCTGCCGAGTTGCGGTGTATAGCCATTCCGCCATGCGCCCGCAAGCCGCCGCAACGGTCGTTGGAGGGGCTTGGCACAGCCTGCCGACGCGCTCGGGGGCGCGCCCGCCAACCCGGGCGGACGGTCGCGGCCGGCGGGTTCGCGATCCTCCCCGCGCCGACGGAAAATGCCTTGCCGAGCATGATGACGAAAGCTATAACGCCGCGACTTTCAAACGGTCCGGCAACATGCCGTCCGCCGCGATAGACAGGCGGAGTGTGGCGCAGTCTGGTAGCGCACCTCGTTCGGGACGAGGGGGTCGCAGGTTCGAATCCTGCCACTCCGACCAATTCGGGCCTTCCGGCCCGCGCCGGCCCGGCATGCAGGAAGTGGAATGCTCCGCATGCGCCCGCAGATCGTCGCGCCGCTGGCCGCCCTGCTTCTTTCGACATTCGCCGGCCAAGACGCGACCGCGGCCGACGCCAATGACTGCTCGGTTCTGACCCGGACGCAAATCGTTGCAAGGCTGGAATCCGACCAGGCCTTCCAGACGTGGATGCGCGCACCGCCACAGGAAGCGGCATTCTTCGGCTGCGCCAGGCGATTTCCGCAACCGGTCGCGGGGTGCTGGTGCGGCCTCACCTGTCCCGGCTACGATCGCGAAGCCGCCGTCACTTCCTATTGTGCGGGCGCATGGCGCGGCAACGGGCGGATGCAGTAGCGCCTGTCGGCGGGTGCATGCCAGGCCATCACTCCTCCGGCTCGGTGGTGAACAGCAGCGGGAAGCCCATGCGGCGGCCGTGGTCGGTGGCCGCCGTCGCCTTTTCCTCGGCGATCTCGCGGGAATAGACGGCGACCACGCAGACACCCTTCTGGTGCGCGGTGATCATGATCCGGTGGGCCTGGTCGTCGGTGGTGCGGAACTCGGCCTTGAGCACCATCACCACGAAATCGCGCGGCGTGTAGTCGTCATTGATCAGAATCACCTTGTGCAGGCGAGGCTTCTCGACCTTCGTCCGCGTTTTCGTCCTGGGCGTGGTGTCCGTATCGCTCATGGGATACTGGCTCCCGGCGGGGGCGCTGTCGGGCAAATGCCTCGCTTGGGATGGTTTACGCCATTGTGCCACATCGACCGGCATGCGTCCACGCAAGGGTCGCCCGGCGGGATCCCGAGTTTGCCGCCGTGCTGGCCGGTCTGGCGCCTGCGAGCGGATGTGATAGAGAGCCCCGAGGACGCGTCGAAGCGAGGTTGCCATGGCCCAGCCCTATGAAGAACCCTGCGGCAAGGGAATCATCGAGGCCGAGCCCGAACCGCGCAAGAACGGCGACGCGGCGATCCGTCAACGCGGCTGGGTGCTTTGCGCCTGCGTGCTGGCATCCGCGATGGCGTTCATCGACGGATCGGCGCTGACCGTGGCGCTGCCAGCCCTGCGCGCCGATTTCGGCGCCGACCTGGCCTCCGTGCAGTGGGTGATCACCGGCTATGTGCTGGCGCTCGCATCGCTGACGCTGATCGGCGGTGCGCTGG
>JAYZVT010000071.1:0-6953 GCA_036155355.1 Pseudomonadota bacterium | reverse complement strand
CTGGAATACATGCGGCGCGACATCGATCGACTATGCCCTTATCGCGGCCGGAGTGTCGATTGTGATCGCCGGTGTGACAGTCACCATGAGTGAGCGGCTGGCCAACTTCTTCGGAACGATTCCCGCCATGTTCGGCGGCGGCTGAGTATCAGTTCTTCCGCTTTGCGGGACCGGCCTTTTCGCCCGCACTGCGCTCGGTCGTCGCCAGCGCATCCGCAAGGCGGCTGCGTGCCGAGCCCGGAGCGAGCGGCTTGGGCTGGCTCTCATGAGGCGCCCAGCCAGTCAGGTGAAGGATTTCAAAGGTCGCCCCAACGCGGCCATCAGGCGACCGGTGGCGGCTGGCATATATTTCGCCCGCCTTTCTGAGCACATCGCGCCGCATGGGACGGCGTGCACGTTCCTTCAGTACATTTGTCATACCCATGCCGCGCAAGTCGCGCATGAGCGCGAGGATGTCGCTATAGCTGACCGTGACGATGTCAGCATCGGCGACGGGCAACGCGAAACCGGCGCGCTGAAGCAGTGCGCCGCAGTCGCGTACGTCCGCGAAGGGCGCGACGCGAGGCGATGCGCCTCCGCAAACGGCAACCTCTGCCTCGGTCAGGCATTGGCGTAGCTCGTGCAATGTTCTGCCACCAAGCAGTGCCCCCAGGAACAGCCCATCGGGCTTCAATGCGCGACGCACCTGCAGGAGCGTTCCAGGGAGGTCATTGACCGCGTGAAGAGCGAATGCGGTTGCGACCAGGTCAAGCGAGGAGGGTGCGAAGGGAAGCGCTTCCTCGTCGCAGCGCAATCCAAGAATTCGATCCTCGTCCGACTCAGCCATGGCCGTATACCCGGCGGCGATGACGCGGCCCACGCGCGGATGATGGAGAAGACCTTGGGCAAGCCGGTCCCCCGGCGTGCCAAGGTCAAGGGCGAGTGGGAAGTCGCGCAGCACCGCCTGCAGACGCAGCAGCATGTCCTCCACGGCGCGGGCGAGGAGAAAGTCATGCCTTGCCGCTTGTTCCGCCGCGCGCGCCATGCGGCGGCGCAGCAGGGCACGGTCGAACAGTTCGGCCGGCTGCGGGGGCATCTGGCTGTCTCGCTGACTGGCTGGCATGGTCGCAGTTGTGAGCCTATCATGGACGCGGAGCGAGGGGGCAATCGGGGCAGGCGGCATGAGCGGTCTGGCGGAAGGCGAGGAAGCGGCCGCGACACCTGCGTGGACCGTCCGTGGCCTTGCTGTGATCCTGCGCCGCATCGCCGGGCGGGCAGCCAACCTGCTGCTGCCACCGCTCTGCGTTTCCTGCCGGGCACCCGTAGACGGGCATGGCGGCGTTTGCCCCGCCTGCTGGGCGAAAATCGACTTCATTGAGCAGCCACTCTGCGACCGCCTTGGCATTCCGCTGCCCTATCCTTGTGACGGGCCGATCGTGTCGGCTGCCGCGCTCGCTGATCCGCCGGCATATGGAAGGGCGCGGGCAGTGGCGCGCTATGACGGTGTCATGCGCGAACTGGTTCACGGCCTGAAATATGGCGACCGGCAGGATGGCGTCGCACTCTTCGCCCGCTGGCTTACCCATGCCGGTTGTGACTTATTGGCGGATGCTCACATTATCGTCCCGGTTCCACTGTACCGACTCAGGCTTTGGACACGCCGCTTCAACCAATCCGCCCTGATGGGGCGGGAGCTGGCTCGGCGCACCGGACTTCCCTTCGAGCCATTGGTGCTCAAACGCACCCGGCGTACGGTAAGCCAGGTAGGGCTTTCCGCCGAACAGCGGCGGCGGAATGTGGCGGGCGCATTCGCTGTGGATGAACGGCGACGGCCGGAAATCGAAGGGCGGAATATCCTTCTCCTCGACGATGTCATCACCACGGGGGCCACGGCGGAGGCCTGCACAAGGGCCCTGCTCAGGGCAGGCGCGGCCCGCGTCGATGTGCTGGCGCTGGCCCGGGTAACAAATCCACTGGCCGCGCGGCTTTAGGCGCGTCTGCAGGCGAAAGTGCTTGACGCCGCACGGAAGGTAACGATTGGCTAATCCGGATCAGCTTGACTCGCGGAATGGCCAGGCGAATGGCAATGCCGGACATTGAAATTTACACCACGGCGCTGTGCCCCTATTGCCATGCCGCCAAGCGCCTGCTGGGCGAGATGGGCGCTGCATTCAGGGAAATCGACGTTACATTCGACCCGGCGCGGCGCGCGGAAATGCGCGAGCGCAGCGGCGGGCGTTCGACCGTGCCGCAGGTCTTCGTCAACGGAAAACATGTGGGCGGTTGCGACGATCTCTACGCGTTGCAGGAGCGGGGCGAGCTCGAGGCATTGCTAAAGTCGGGGGCGGGAGCAGTGCAATGAACAGTAGGGTCCGGGTCGGACTGGTGCAGATGCGTTGCGGGCGAGAGATCGCACCCAATATCGAGGCGGCGGTCGAAGGCATCCGTGACGCCGTCACATCCGGCGCTGAGCTGGTGGTTACACCCGAGAACACCAATATCCTGGAGCTTTCCACCAGCCGCCTGTTTGCAACAGTTTCCCATGAGGCGGGAAACCCAGCACTGGAGCGGCTGGCCGGTCTCGCACGGGAACTCGGCATATGGCTGCATGTCGGGTCATTGGCGGTGAAGCTGTCCGACGACAAGGTGGCGAACCGGGCCTTCATGATCGGACCCGACGGCGGGGTTATAGCAACATATGACAAGATCCACATGTTCGACGTGGATCTGCCGGGCGGTGAAAGCTATCGCGAATCGAAGAATTATCGTCCGGGGCGGCAAGCAGTAATCGCCGAACTGCCGTGGGGCCGCTACGGCATGACCACCTGCTACGATTTGCGATTTGCCGCGCTCTATCGCACCCTCGCACAGGCCGGTGCCAGTATCATTGCCGTGCCGTCGGCATTCACGCGCATTACCGGCCGTGCGCACTGGCACGTGCTGCTGCGCGCCCGCGCTATCGAGACAGGCTGTTACATCGTGGCCGCGGCCCAGGGCGGCGACCATGAAGTCGGGCGCGCCACATTCGGACACAGCATGGTTGTGTCACCTTGGGGAGAGATTATCGCCGAGGCGGGCGAGGACCCCTGCGTGATCCTCACCGACATCGATCTCTCTCAGGTTGCTGAAGCGCGCCAGCGCATTCCTTCCCTGCGGCACGACCGGGCCTTTTCGCCGCCCTCGGGCGGCGATGCAGAGCGCGAGGCGTCATGATCCGCTACATGCTCCAGTGCGAACAAGGCCACGAGTTCGAGGCCTGGTTCAGGAACAGCAGCGCCTATGACCGGCAGGCCGCGAGCCGGCAGATCGCCTGCCCGCATTACGGTTCGACCCACGTATCGAAGGCGGTCATGGCGCCTAATATCGCTCCCAAGGCTTCGTCTGCCGACGAAGCGAAGTTGCGCAAGGACGCGCTTGAGGCCGTGCGCGCGCTCAGGGACAAGGTCAAGGCCGACTCCGAGTATGTGGGCGACCGGTTCGCCAACGAGGCGCGCAAGATTCACCATGAGGAAGCGCCGCAACGGGGAATCTATGGCGAGGCGACCTCGGATGAGGTGAAGGAGCTTTCCGAGGACGGCATCGAGGTGCATCCTCTGCCTGTTCTGCCTGAAGACACGAATTAGGCTTCGGTGGACTTCGACGCAGCCATCAGATAGTTGACATCGGTGTCCCGCGACAGGCTCCAGCTGTCGCGGAAGGGGTCGTAGACCATTCCTGTTGGTTCTTCGGGTGTAAGGCCGGCGGTTTCCGCGGCGGCAGCAAGTTCGGCTGGGGTAACGAAACGATCCCAGCGATGAGTGCCAATCGGCAGCCATCGAAGAATATATTCCGCGCCAACGATGGCCAAGGCATAGGACTTCAGTGTGCGGTTGATGGTGGACAGCACAAGCAAGCCCCCCGGCCGTATAAGCGATGCGGCAAGCTCCAGAAAATCTCCCGGGTCGGGCACGTGCTCTACAACCTCAAGCGCTAGAACAGCGTCGAATTTCAATCTTCGCAACGCGAGCGCTTCTGCCCGATCGGCAAAGTAACCAATCGAAAGGCCTTGGGTGCCCGCATGCGCCTTGGCCGCGGCTATTGTATCGGGGGAGGGATCGATGCCCGTGACCTTGGCTCCGAGGCGGCATAGCGGTTCCGCCACCAGTCCGCCGCCGCAGCCGACATCGAGGACTTTCAGGCCATCCAGACTAAGGGCCGCGTTCGGATCGCGGTTAAAGCGTGTGCACAAGGCATCCCTGATGAATTTCAGCCGAACGGGATTGAGCTGATGGAGGGGGCGGAATTTACCGTCGGGATCCCACCAATCCCGGGCCATCGCCTCGAACCGGGCCACCTCCTCCGGATCGAAGGTCGGATCGACGCCTTCCGTTCCTTCGCCATTCATGGCGGGCATTGGCCTCCCGGGGCGGGAGTTTGTCAAGGACGGCGCGGGTCGCCGCGGCCTTTATTGCAGCCGAGGGAGGGAGCGACTATGAATAGCGCGCGTCAGAAGGGGCCGCGCCGCGTCCGTGGCCCAAACGGACAGCATGAACAGTCCTCCGGCGCGGCAGTCGCTGCCGCCGGCAAGTCAGGTGAGACCAATGGCCATCCTGGTCATGAAGTTCGGCGGCACATCCGTTGCCGACGTCGAAAAGATTCGTAATGTCGCGCGGCATGTGAAGCGCGAGTACGACGCCGGCAACCAATGCGCGGTTGTTGTTTCCGCTATGGCGGGAGCCACCAACCAGCTCGTCGCCTGGGCGCGGGAGGCGTCCAAGCTGCATGACGCGCGGGAGTATGACGCCATCGTTGCTTCGGGAGAACAGGTGACGGTAGGCCTGTTGGCAATCGTGCTGCAGTCCATGGGTATATCCGCGCGTTCCTGGCTTGGCTGGCAGGTTCCTATTCACACGGATGGAGCGCACGGTGCGGCACGAATCACCGACATCGACGTCACCACGCTGAAGAAGCGCATGGAAGGCGGCGAAGTCGCAGTCATTGCCGGCTTCCAGGGCATTGGGCCCAACAACCGGATTACAACGCTTGGGCGCGGCGGATCTGATACAAGCGCGGTTGCGGTCGCGGCCGCACTACAGGCCTATCGCTGCGATATCTACACGGACGTAGACGGCGTCTACACGTCGGATCCGCGCGTGGTCCCGAAGGCCCGGCGGCTTGACAAAATTTCCTACGAAGAGATGTTGGAGATGGCCTCGCTCGGGGCCAAAGTCCTGCAAACCCGCTCAGTCGAACTTGCCATGGTGCAGCAGGTCCGCGTGCAGGTTCGCTCAAGTTTCGATCACCCCGATAAGCTGCCCCCGGCTCGGGAGGGCGCCAATGATGCACCGGGCACTCTTGTTTGCGACGAGGATGAAATCGTGGAACAGCAGGTTGTGAGCGGCATCGCCTACGCCAAGGATGAGGCGAAGGTTACCCTTGTGAAGGTCGAAGACAAGCCGGGTGTTGCGGCACGGGTGTTCGGCCCGCTGGCGGAAGCCAGCATCAATGTTGACATGATCGTGCAGAACGTGTCCGAGGACGGCCGCTACACCGACCTGACGTTCACGGTGCAGAGTTCGGATCTTGACCGAGCCATGGACGTCATCAAGTTGGCGCGCGGCGACATCAACTACAAGGACCTGCACGGATCGACCAACATCGTGAAAGTTTCGGTGATCGGCGTGGGTATGCGTAGTCATGCTGGCGTGGCTGCGAAGATGTTTGCTGCTCTTGCCGAGAAAGGCATCAACATCGAAGCTATCTCCACATCGGAGATCAAGATCAGCGTTCTCATTGACGCCGCCTACGCGGAGCTATCGGTGCGCACGCTCCATTCGCTGTTTGGCCTCGATGGCCCGTGAGACCGCGCCGCCCGGCTTTCACCGGGCCTGCATCTGAACGCCTGCCCGGCACCGGGACGGCCTGATTGGGAACGACTTGTCCATGGCTGCCTCGATCGGCGCACCCCGGGTCCTCCTCCGCCGCCTGAGGGAGATCATGGCCGGCCCGGAAAGCGGGCAGGACAAGCTTGACCGCACGGTGGTGCAGGTTGCCGCAAACATGGTGGCGGAAGTCTGCTCGATATACGTGCGCAGGCGCGACGGTTCCATGGAACTGTTCGCGACCGAGGGTCTCAAGAAAGAAGCGGTCCACAAGACGCACCTGAAGCCAGGAGAAGGCCTTGTCGGCCAGATCGCCCGTCATGCCGAGCCGATGAATCTGAGCGAGGCTCATACGCATCCTGCCTTCTCCTACCGACCGGAAACGGGTGAGGAGGTGTATCACTCGTTTCTGGGCGTGCCGATTCTGCGCCATGGCCGCGCCATGGGCGTGCTCACGGTGCAGAACCGGACGCACCGGCAGTACTCAGACGAGGAAGTGGAAGCGCTGCAGACCATCGCCATGGCGCTGGCGGAGCTGGTCTCGGCGCCGGAATTCGCCGTCAACGACACCACCGACGGGACCCGCCGCATCGGCGGCGCAAGTCTGTCCGGCGGCATCGCCATAGGTCATCTCGTCCATCATGAGCCACGGGTCGCCGTCGCGCGGCTAATCGCCGATGACCCCGATCATGAGCGCACGCGCATGGCCGGGGCGCTCACGGAACTGCGCAGAACGATCGACGACATGCTCGATAGGGGAGATGTGCCGCTGGCGGGAGAGCACCGCGACATCCTCGAAGCCTACAGGATGTTCGCTCATGACAGGGGCTGGAACCGTCGCCTCGACGAAGCGGTGCAGGCCGGCCTGACGGCGGAGGCGGCGGTGGAACGTGTCCTGTACGACATGCGCCCGAAAATGCTGAAGCGCTCCGACACTTTCCTGCGCGAGAGGTTGCACGACTTGGACGATCTGTCGAACCGGCTGCTACGGGTGTTGGCGGGCCGCACGACCGCGGCTGCGGAAGATTTACCGGCGGACGCCATCCTGGTCGCGCGCTCCATGGGGCCTGCGGAACTGCTCGACTATGAGCGCGGAAAGCTGTGTGGTCTCGT
>JAYZVT010000070.1:0-3068 GCA_036155355.1 Pseudomonadota bacterium | reverse complement strand
GCTCTGTCGCGCTATTCCCGCGTAGAGACGGTGGGATTCGACTACGGGCAGCGCCATGGGGTCGAACTTGAGTGCCGCAATGCGATCCGCGAGGCGCTTGCGGCTGGCTTCCCGGCCTGGTCCGGCCGGCTTGGCTCCGATCACATTATTGCCTTGCCCGAACTTGGCCGCCTCAGCGAGACGGCGCTGACCCGGGAGGCCGAGATCACCATGCAGGAGAACGGCCTGCCCAACACATTCGTGCCGGGACGCAACTTGCTCTTCTTCGTCTATGCCGCCGCACTCGGCTACCGAAGGGACATCCGGACGCTTGTGGGCGGCATGTGCGAGACCGACTTTTCCGGCTATCCGGACTGCCGCGACCGCACGCTCAAGGCGCTCGGTGAGGCGATCCGGCTCGGCACCGCCACCGACTTTGTCATCGAGACGCCGCTGATGTGGCTGTCGAAGGCGCAGACATGGCAACTGTCGAACGAACTTGGCGGCCCATCGCTTGTGGAACTGATCGTGGAACTCACCCATAGCTGCTATAAGGGCGATCGCGGACAGCGCCATGACTGGGGCTACGGTTGCGGCGATTGCCCGGCCTGCCGGCTCAGGTCGGCAGGCCATGCAGCCTGGCGCGGCAGCGATGCGCGGGCGCGCGCCTAGATTTCATCAAATCCCGGACCGGGCGATGTACAGCATCAAGGAAATCTATTTCACGTTGCAGGGCGAAGGCGCGCAGGCCGGGCGCGCCGCCGTCTTCTGCCGCTTCAGCGGCTGCAACCTGTGGTCCGGGCGGGAGGAAGATCGCGCCAGCGCTGTCTGTAAATTCTGCGATACCGACTTCGTCGGCATGGACGGTCCGCGCGGCGGTCGTTTCACGCACCCGGAGCATGTTGTGGGTGAATGCGTGCGCGCCTGGGAAGGCGCGCCGGGAAGACGGCTTGTGGTTTTCACCGGCGGCGAGCCGATGCTGCAGGTGGACCAGCAGCTCATCGATGCCATTCACCGGGACAACTTCGACATCGCCATTGAGACCAACGGCACGATTGCGGTTCCGCGGGAGATCGACTGGATCTGCGTGAGCCCGAAGGCGGGCGCGCCGCTGGAGCAGCGGTCGGGCAACGAGCTGAAGCTCGTCTATCCGCAAAAGGGCATTGATCCGACAAGTCTCAACGGACTTGCATTCGATCATTATTTCCTGCAGCCCATGGACGGGCCGCGGCGCAAGCAGAACACGCAAGCCGCCCTCGATTTCTGCATCGCCAATCCGCGTTGGCGTCTGAGTCTGCAGACACACAAGCTGATCGGTATCCCCTAGGACGTTCCGGCGGCAGAGGACAAAGCGAATGACCCGCAAAATATCGGGCTTGACCCAACTAGGCCGCGCCGGGCGGCTTCCGGCCTCGCCAGCAAAGGCCAAACTGGAGCGGGTGGCCAATCCCCATCCAGACACGGCTTACCTGGCGCGTTTCACCTGTCCGGAATTTACCTCACTTTGCCCTGTCACGGGACAACCGGATTTCGCTCACTTGGTTATCGACTACGCGCCGAAGGCGTGGATCCTTGAATCGAAATCGCTGAAGCTCTATCTCGCCAGCTTCCGCAACCATGGCGCCTTTCACGAGGACTGCACCATCTCCATCGGCAAGCGTATTGTCGATGCGGTGAAGCCGCGCTGGCTGCGCATCGGCGGATACTGGTATCCGCGCGGCGGCATACCCATCGACGTGTTCTGGGAGCATGGGCGCCTGCCGAAGGGCCTGTGGGCGCCGGACCAGGGCGTTCCTCCCTATCGCGGGCGTGTCTGAGGATGGCCCGGGCGGTCAGGGGCATCGACCTCATCATCACCAACGGTGACTCGGCGGGGGAACTGCTGCGGCGGTCGATCCCCTCCACGGAAGTGTTGCCCTGGCGCGACGTGCTGTATGAAGGGCCAGTCCCGGCGACCGAAACGCTGTCCGAACTGGACGGCATCCGCGCTGAATATCTCGCAGCAATTGGATGGGGTGAAAAGGCTGCCTTGCATGAGGCATTCGAGGCGCGCGAGCGTGGTCTCTCCAGCCACGAACAATTCGACCGGGTCGTGTTGTGGTTTGAGCACGATCTCTACGACCAACTCCAGCTCATTCAGGTGCTGGACTGGTTCGCCGACCATCCGCGCAGCGACGATGCGCTGCATCTGGTGCAGGCAGACGACTTCCTCGGACACCAGACAGCGGAGACACTTCCGGCACTTGCGGCGCGGGAAACTCGCGTCACCAATGTCCAGATCGACCTTGCCCAGGAAGCATGGCGCGCCTACCGGGAAGAGACGCCGGAGCGCTGGGCCGCACTGCTTGACCGCGATACGTATGCCCTGCCCTGGCTTGGACCAACAGTCTTACGTTCGCTGGAAGAGTTGCCGGACGTACATGGCGGATTGTCACGAACGGAAATGACGATCCTCAAACTCATTGCTTCGGGCGTGAACAGGCCGCCGCAACTGTTCCTGGAGTCCCAGCGGCAGGAAGAAGCCGCCTTCATGGGCGACTGGAGTTTCTGGCGCGTGCTGGACGGTTTGGCCATTGGCGACGAGCCGCTGCTCCTCGATTTGAATGGCGCGCCCTTTGCGCCATTCGCAGACGAAGCGCGGCAGAAGCAGTATTTTACCAGCGCGCTGTCCCTTAGCGACAGAGGGCTGAGGACGCTGGAAGGCGCAGAAATGAATGAACAGATCAGCGAACGCTGGATCGGGGGAACCCGGATCGACAGCGAGAACAACTGGCGCTGGGACGCCGAACGCCGCGTTATCGTGCCGCCTGGCGCTTGACGAGCGTATCCAGCTCCTTCAGCTGCACCAGAAGTGTCTGAAGGTGATTCAGCGGCACCATGTTCGGGCCATCGGATGGCGCCTTGTCAGGGTCCTGATGGGTCTCGATGAATACGGCGGCCACGCCAACTGCCACGGCGGCGCGGGCAAGCACCGGGACGTATTCGCGCTGTCCGCCTGATGACGTCCCCTGTCCGCCCGGCTGTTGCACCGAATGGGTTGCGTCGAACACCACCGGGCAGCCGGTCGCGGCGAGCACCGGCAGGGCACG
>JAYZVT010000069.1:0-4857 GCA_036155355.1 Pseudomonadota bacterium | reverse complement strand
GCAAGCTGGCCAAGCAGCTTCATCCCGATCTGAATCCGGGTGACAAGAAGGCCGAGCAGCGTTTCAAGCAAATTTCCGCCGCGCACGCTATCCTGGGCGACAAGGACAAGCGCGCCCGCTACGACCGGGGCGAGATCGACGAGAGCGGCGCGGAGAAGCAGGAGCAGCGCTTCTACCGGCAATATGCCGACACCGACGCCGGCCACCAGTATCACAGCCGCGCCGGCTACGAGGATTTCGCCGATATGGGCGATATCTTCTCCGACCTGTTCCGGCGCTCCCGCGCCGGCGGCCCCGGTTCAGGCGCGCGCTACGCCATGCCGGGACAGGATCTGCGCTACAACCTCCAGGTCGGCTTCATCGACGCGGTCAATGGCGCAACCAAGCGCATCACCCTGCCGGACGGCGGCACCCTCGACGTGTCGATTCCGCGCGGCGTTGCCGACGGCCAGACCATCCGCCTCAAGGGCAAGGGTGGCCCCGGCGTCAATGGCGGCCCGCAGGGCGACGCGCTGATACAGCTGCAAGTCGCCCCGCATCCCCACTTCTCCCGCGAGGGCGACGACATCCTGATCGATCTGCCCATCACCATCGACGAGGCGGTGCTCGGCGCCAGGGTCGAGGTTCCCACTGTCTCGGGCAGCGTCAACATGTCGATCCCCGCCGGCGCCAGCAGCGGACAGACGCTGCGCCTGCGCGGCAAGGGCGTGGAGGCGAAGGGCCGTACCGCCGGCGACCAGCTCGTCCGGCTCAGGATCGTCATGCCGCGCGAGGTGGACCAGGGGCTGAAGGATTTCATGAGCGGCTGGAAGGACGCGCACGCCTATGATCCGCGCGCCGCGCTCAAGGTGTCGTCATGAACCTGTCCGAAAAGGACGTGCCGAAGCAGGTGCAGGGCGTCAGCGTCACCCGACTGCGCCGCTGGATCAAGCGCGGCTGGGTTTCGCCCGCCCTGGGAGAGTCCGGTTACAGCTATTCCGACGTGGACATTGCACGTATCGATCTCATACGCCAGCTTCGCGACGACCTGTCCGTTGATGCTGAGGCGCTCCCCGTTCTGTTGTCGCTGATCGACCAGGTATATGGCCTCAGGCGCGAACTGCGTTGCGTCATGCGGGCGATCGAGGAACAGCCCGAGACCGTGCGCGCCGAGATCGTCGCCCGCATCCATGTCGAGAGGGGTGACTGACCCGGCGGATCACCAGCTTGTGTTCCCGCCATGGCTTGTCTGCGACGCCGGCCCTTGCCGATACTGCGGCCACACGAACCGCCATCGGACAGGAGACCAGCCAATGATTTCCGTTTCGGCCCTGCGGGCCGGCGCCCTCGCCGTCGCACTCTCTGCAATCACGCCTCTCGCGGCTGTCCCAGCCAGTGCGGAACCCGCCATCGGTGAGCCTGCGCCCGATTTCACCGGTATCGACAGCAACGGCAAGACCCACACCCTGTCTGCCCTGCGCGGCAAGACCGTGGTGCTGGAGTGGACCAACGACGGCTGTCCTTATGTCCGTAAGCACTACGGCACCAGCAACATGCAGACGCTGCAGGGCAAGGCCGCCGCCGATGGGGTGGTTTGGCTTTCAGTGATTTCTTCCGGACCCGGGCTGCAGGGTCATGTGTCGGGCGAGGAAGCCAACAAGCTGACGTCAGACCGCAAGGCAACGCCCGCTGCCGTCATCCTTGATCCCGAAGGCAAGATCGGGCGCGCCTATGGCGCCACCGCGACGCCGCACATGTATGTCATCACCCCAGAGGGCAAGCTCGCCTACAAGGGCGCCATCGACGACAAGCCGACATCCAACGCCGACGACGTGCCCACGGCGAAGAACTACGTGACCGCGGCGCTGGCCGCCGTCGCCGCCGGCAAGCCTGCCGATCCGTCGGCTACGCGCGCCTATGGCTGCTCGGTCAAATACATCAACTAGGCGGCGGGCGACCGCACCCCGGCGGACAGCGGCAACTCGGGAACGATCAGCCTGTCAGGCTGTGTTCCCGGCCGCGCCTTCTCCCATGCCAGGTAGCAGCGTCCATGCTGGCTGCGTCCAGCCGACATGGGCGAGGGCGGCAGGTAGCCCTGCCAGTTAACGTTGAGGAGCACCGTTCCCGGCTCCAGCCCTTCCTGCCAGTGAATGTTGTTTTTCATCTGTAGCGTGTAGGTGCCCTCGCCCTTCCCCAGCAGCTTTTCGGGCTCTGTCTGAACTTCGATATGATCGCCGTCCACCCGCCCAAGCAGGCTGTACTCGCGCATGCGCACGCGCCCCACCAGCACGATCTGGCAGCTGAGCAGGTCGTCATGCGCGTGGGGAGGGTGGCTCTCGCCCGCCTGCAGCGGAAACAATTGAAGTTTCAGCCGGCCGCCGCCGACGCTCTCCTTGTGCAGCCGGATCACGCTGGCATCGCGGGCCAGCCTGGAGGAATCGGCCCCAAGGCCGGCACGGATCTCGGCCGTGGCGATGGCTATGACCGACTTGATTCCGCGGGATTGCTGCGGCGGTTCGCCGGGCAGGGAGCGTGCGAAATTGCGGGCTGAATCGACGATGCGCCCAAAGGCGGCAGGTGCGTCGGGCCCGGTAAGCGGCAGCGAGTCCCATGCAGTCATCTTTGTTGGATTCCTGTCATGATTTCACGGAGTTACCTGCAGCCATCGGCCCGGCAAAGGTTGAGCCCGTTTGGCGTGTTGGCCATTGTAAATCGCAGCGCCAAATGGTCTGATCGCCGAAAATCACAACGAAATAGGCGTTGGCCGCGCAATCGGCCCGCAGAGGGTGTCATGGAAAGCAATATCTACGCCTTCATCTGGCGGTACAGCAAACGTCAGCAGATCATTATCACGCTGATAACGCTCGCATCGTTCCCTTTCCTCTACTACTCGCTCGACTTGCCGAAGATCATCGTCAACGACGCGCTGCGGGGCAAGAGCGGCTTTCCCGTCACCTATCTTGGCATGCAGATGGACCAGACCACCTATCTGGTGGCCCTGTGCCTCATGTTCCTCATCATGCTGTTCATCAACGCCTTTTTCCTGCAGACGGTGAACACCTACAAGAACCAGATGTCCGAACGCATGACCCGGCGTCTGCGCTTCATGCTCTACCAGCGCATCCTGCGTTTCCCCCTGCCGCATTTCCAGCGCGTGTCGCAGGGCGAACTGTCCACAATGCTGGCGGGCGAGGTGGAGCTTGTGCGCGAATTCATCGCCGACGCCATCGCCCTGCCGATTTTCCAGGGCGGAACGCTGCTGGTGATCCTCTCTTTCATGTTCATCCAGGATCCGATCCTGGGCGCCGCCTCCATCGCGCTCATCCCGCTGCAGGCTTACATCATTCCCAAGCTGCAGCGCCGCATCAACCTGCTCAACAAGGAGCGCGTGAACCGCGCCCGCGCCCTGTCGGGCCGTGTCGGCGAGTCTGTCTCGGGCATCCGCGATATCCGCGCCAACAACACTGCGGTATTCACCCAGGCGGACTTCAGCCGTCACCTGGAGGGGCTGTACAAGGTCCGCTACGAACTGTTCCGGCTGAAATACTTCATGAAGGCGCTCAACGTCTTCATGCTCAAGCTGACGCCGTTCCTGTTCTATCTTGTCGGCGGCCTGCTGATCATCAATGGGCGCCTCACGGTCGGCTCGCTTGTCGCCGCGCTGGCTGCCTACAACAACCTGACCACGCCCTGGAAAGAGCTGCTGAAATACTACCAGCGCCGGGGCGACGCCGACATCAAGTATGAGCAGCTGGTCTCCAGCTTCGAGCTTTCGACGCTGCTGGCGGAGAAGAAGCTGGAATACGAGGCGTCGGCTCCCGAGCGACTTAACGGAGAGCTGGTGTTCGAGAACGTCACCGCCATCGACGACGACGGCGCCAAGACGCTCGACAAGGTGACATTCGAGGTGAAGCCGGGCGGCAGGCTCGCGGTCGTGTCAGGCGCGGTCGGCCGGGACAAGCTGGCCCAGTGCATCACCCACATGCTGACGCCGACGGAGGGCCGCATCCTCGTCGGCGGCAAGCCGCTGTCCGCCTATTCCGACAAGACGGTCGGCACACGCATGGGCTATGCCGGCGCCGATTCCTACATCTTCGATGGAACGGTCGGTTACAACACCGAGTTCAGCCTGCAACACAACGTTCCCGTCGACCGCAATAGCGGCAACTACGACCTGACCGAAGCTCTGATGTCGGGCAACAGTCCCTACGATATTCAGGAAAACTGGCGTGACCTCGCCATATTGAACTGCGCGGACGAGGACGCGTTCGCCGCGTGGTGGTTCGAGGTCATCAAGGCGGTGGAACTGGAAGACTCCATGTTCCAGCGCGCCCTGGGATCCTTTCCTGACCTGTCCAGGCACCCACACCTGTCTGAGAATATATTCAAGGCGCGCGACGCGGTGCTCAAGCAGCTTGCCGCCGATCCGGAGCTGTCGGCGCTCGTCAACCAGTTCGACTTCCAAAGTTACAACCCGAACGTCTCCGTGGGCTCAAACCTCCTGTTCGGCGAGCCTCGCGACGGGCGGTTCGCCCTGAACCGGCTCGGCGACAACAAGTTTGTCCGCGGCGTGCTGAAGGAAGCCGGCCTCGACGACCGCTTCCGCGACATCGGACTGGAAGTGGCGCGCGAGGTGGTAGACCTGTTCGGCGACGCCGAGGCCGATCAGGGCCTGCTCGAACGATTTGCTTTTGTCGACCCCATGGCGCTCGCGCGTCTGCGCATGGTCGTGAACAAGGTGCGCGACCATGGCGTTGCCAAGCTTGGCGACGCAGATATTGCCGAGCTGATATCGCTTACGGCGCAGCTCATTCCGCAGCGCCACCGTTTCGGCCAGATCGACGAAGGCTTCCAGAAGCGCGTCGTCGAGGTGCGCAC
>JAYZVT010000068.1:0-3546 GCA_036155355.1 Pseudomonadota bacterium | reverse complement strand
ACCGCACTGCCTCCCGACAACGCCCAGATCCCCGCCTTCAATCCCTTCAAACTGTACGCCAATCTCAGCCCGATCTCTTCCGACGGTGAGGAAGGATCGGCAGGCGCTGGCGCGCGCGACGTCACTGTCAGCTTCATCGATCTTCCGGGCGGCCGCCTCGTCGAGGAGGATGGCATGGAGCTTCCCGAAGCCGCGGTCATGGATCTGGTCGCCCAGTCCGACGAGATCATTCCCGACGAGCCCTATGCAATGCGGCCGGCGATCTTCAATGAGGAGGCCGGCGCTCAGGTTCACCGCGCGTCTTTCCAGCCGGGCGACATGCGTCCCTCCGCGCCGGCCGAGACCCTTGTTCCGCGCAACACCACCATCGTTGAGCGGACCACGCTGGAGACTGCCGCCGCGATCCTCGAAGGCGCGGAGGTCAAGCTGATCCCGGTCAAGCGCGGCAACACGCTCATGAGCCTGCTTGTCGATGCTGGCACCGAGCGCTGGCAGGCCAAGGCAATTGCGGATGCCATGGCGCCGACCTTCTTGCCGAGCCAGCTGCAGCCGGGCCAGCAGGTGCGCCTGACGCTCGCTCCCGCGCCGAGCGATTCTGGCCAGATGGACCCGGTCCGCGTCAGCGTGTTCACCGGCGACCATCACGAGGTCACTGTCGCCCGCAATGACGGCGGCGAGTATGTGGCCAGCAGCGAGGCGGTTGAGCTGTCGGACGAGGCCGCGGTTCGCGCCGCCAGCTATCCGCAGCGCGCCACGCTGTACACCAGCTTCTATCATGCGGCGCTGTCCCAGAGCCTGCCGGCCGACGCCATTCAACGCCTGCTGCGCGTCCACTCCTACGACATCGATTTCAAGCAGCCGGTCCGCCCGGGAGATTCCTTCGAGGTGTTCTTCGACCTCAAGGACGACGGCGCGGAGGCCGGCGAACTGCTCTACACCGCCATGACTGTCGAGGGCGAAACGCGCCGCTTCTATCGCTTCCGCACGCCTGACGGCGACGTCGATTTCTATGACCGCGATGGCAACAGCGCCAAGAAGTTCCTGATGCGCAAGCCGGTCAAGGGCGGCCGCTTCACCTCAGGCTTCGGAATGCGCCGTCACCCGGTTCTCGGCGGCTCCAAGATGCATCTGGGCACCGACTGGGGCGCGCCCCACGGAACGCCCATCCTCGCCGCTGGCAGCGGCGTCGTGGAGGCGGTAGGCCGCAAGGGCGGCTATGGCAACTACGTGCGCATTCGCCACGCCAACGGCTACAAG
Source organism: Pseudomonadota bacterium (assembly GCA_036155355.1). GTDB lineage: Bacteria > Pseudomonadota > Alphaproteobacteria > Rhizobiales > Methyloligellaceae > JAYZVT01. The sequence goes on along the minus strand of JAYZVT010000068.1, from coordinate 2,289 downwards.
ACAGCCTATGGCCACATGTCCAGCTTTGCCGAGAATCTCCGCCCCGGCGCGAAGGTGCAGCAAGGACAGGTGATCGGCCTCGTCGGCAACACCGGCATTTCCTCCGGCCCGCACCTCCACTTCGAGGTGCTGGTGAACAACCGCCACGTGAACCCGATGACCATTCCGGTGCCGCGCGGCAAGCAGTTGACCGGCCGTCAGCTTGCCGAGTTCTACAAGGAGCGCGCGCGCATCGACGAACTCATGGGCCGCTCGCCTGTGAATACCCGCGTCGCGGCTGTCGGCGAAGAGATCCGCTAGACATCACTTGAAGTCGCTCGTTGCCGGGCGCGGTCCTTCTGGTCCGCGCCTTTTTGATTTCCGCCTCATCCTTTCAGGGCAAGTAGCTGTCGCGCCAGCGCAGCACCACGTTGAACGACACCGAGATGCGCGACTCTTGCGACAGGTTCGGATGCACCAGGTGGTGCACGAAAGCAGGCCACAGCAACAGCAGTCCCGGCTCCGGCATGATGCGGTGCTCGGCTTCCACCTGGGGGTCGTCCTTGATCGCGAGCATGTTCGCCTGCGCCCTCGGATCGAAGAAGCTGATGGCGCCAGGTGTGCGGTCGGAACGTCCTGGCAGCGACGCATCCGGCTTCGGCACCTGCACGTAATAGGTCCCGCTCAGCCATGAGTGCGGATGATTGTGCAGGTTGTGGTAGTCGCCGAAGCGGTTGACGTTCGGCCAAGCCTGCAGGTGCCAGTCCAGCTCGTATTTGATTCCGGCTTGGCCGGCGTAATCGAATACCGCACGGTTGAAGCAGTCCTTCAGCCAGCCCACCGCGGGATGCTCATGGGCAAGGAAGTTTCCCGAGAGGTAGTTTGTCGTCATGTCAGCCGCGCCGGCGTCCAAGTCCCCGATGAGCTGCACAAGCAGCGGATTCGCGGCCTCCGCACCCGGCAGCTTCAGCTTCATCAGTATCGTGGGCCACAGCGCCCTGAATTCGGGCACCGGACCGGTTGGAGTCGATGGCAAGTGATGATCCTCCCGTAGGCGAGCCGGCGCGATTATGCGCCAACTCGCCTGTGGTAGGACAGTGGCAAGTAGAGCTTAGGCCGCCTGCTTCACGGCGGCTCCGTTAATAAAGAGGCCATCCGCTCCGGCGCCGACATTTACGGTCTCGCCGTCCTTGATCTTGCCCTCGAGCAACAGTTCCGCGAGTGGGTCCTGCAAGCTGCGCTGAATCACACGCTTCAGTGGACGCGCGCCGTAGGAGGGATCGTAGCCCTTCTCGGCCAGCCATTCCCTTGCCGCCTTGTCCAGCTTCAGCGTGATCTTGCGGTCAACCAGCAGCTTCTGCAGCCGGTCGATCTGGATATCCACGATTGCCGTCATCTGCTCGCGCTTCAGCCGGTGGAACAGGATCACCTCGTCCAGCCGGTTGAGGAATTCGGGCCGGAAGTTCGCACGCACCACGGCCATGACCTGGTCGCGGACCGCGTCGGAGTCCTCGCCTTCCGGCTGGTTGACGAGATACTCCGCGCCAAGATTGGACGTCATGATGATCAGGGTGTTTCGGAAATCGACGGTCCGCCCCTGCCCGTCCGTAAGCCGCCCGTCGTCCAGAACCTGCAGTAGCACGTTGAACACGTCCGGATGCGCCTTCTCGATCTCGTCGAACAGCACCACCTGGTAGGGACGCCTGCGCACTGCCTCGGTCAGCGCGCCGCCTTCCTCGTATCCCACATAGCCCGGAGGCGCTCCGATCAGCCGCGCGACCGAATGCTTCTCCATGTATTCCGACATGTCGAGCCGGATCATGGAATGCTCGTCGTCGAACAGGAATGTCGCCAGCGCCTTGGTCAGCTCCGTCTTGCCCACGCCCGTCGGGCCAAGAAACATGAAGGAGCCGATCGGCCTGTTGGGATCCTGCAATCCGGCGCGCGCCCTGCGCACTGCGGTCGATACGGAATGCACGGCCTCTTTCTGGCCGACCACGCGCCGCGCCAGCGCGTCTTCCATGCGCAGCAGCTTGTCCTTCTCGCCTTCCAGCATCTTGTCCACCGGAATACCGGTCCAGCGGGACACCACGCCGGCGCTGTGATCGGCGGTTACCGCCTCCTCGAGCATCGCCCCGCCGTCGCCTTCTCCTTCCTTGCTGGCAAGTTTCTGCTCGAGCTGCGGTATGACGCCATAGGTCAGCTCACCCGCGCGCGCCAGATCGCCACGGCGCTGCGCCTGCTCAAGTTCGAGCCGCGCGGCCTCCAGCTCCTCCTTCAGCTTCTGGGCCGAAGACAGCTTTTGCTTTT
>JAYZVT010000067.1:0-4990 GCA_036155355.1 Pseudomonadota bacterium | reverse complement strand
CCATGGACGTCGTCGTCGTTGAATCGCCGGCCAAGGCGAAGACCATCAACAAGTATCTGGGCAGCGATTACCGCGTTCTCGCGTCCTACGGGCATGTCCGCGACCTGCCCTCCAAGAACGGCTCGGTGCTTCCCGACCAGGACTTCGAGATGTCCTGGGACGTCGATTCCAAGTCCCAGAAGCGGCTCAACGAGATCGCCAGCGCGGTCAAGGGCTCGCAAAAGCTGATCCTGGCTACCGACCCGGACCGGGAAGGTGAAGCCATCTCCTGGCATGTGTTGCAGATTCTCAAAGACAAGAAGGCGCTGGAAGGCGTCGAGGTTGAGCGCGTCGTCTTCAACGCCGTGACCAAGCAGGCGGTCACCGAGGCGATGAAGCATCCGCGCCGGATCGACGATTCCCTCGTGAATGCCTATCTGGCGCGCCGGGCGCTGGACTATCTGGTCGGATTCACGCTGTCCCCGGTACTGTGGCGCAAGCTGCCGGGCGCCCGCTCGGCCGGCCGCGTCCAGTCAGTGGCGCTGCGGCTGGTCTGCGACCGGGAACTTGAAATCGAGAAATTCCGCAGCCAGGAATACTGGTCAATCGCGGCAGAACTGGCTAATTCCGGGGGCGCCACCTTCAACGCCCGCCTCGTGACCGTAAGCGGGGAAAAGGTGGACAGGCTGGATATCGCCGACGAGGCGACCGCCATGCGCTACAAGGCGGGGCTGGAAGGCGGCGCCTTCCGGGTCTCCACGGTTGAAAGCAAGGGCCAGAAGCGCCATCCATGGCCACCCTTCACCACCTCCACGCTGCAGCAGGAGGCTTCCCGCAAGCTTGGTTACTCGGCGCGGCAGACCATGCAGATCGCCCAGAAGCTGTATGAGGGCGTCGAGATCGGGGGAGCCACCCAGGGCCTTATCACCTACATGCGTACCGATGGCGTGCAGATCGTCGGCGAGGCGGTAGCGGCCTGCCGCAAGACCATCGCCTCGACCTATGGCAACCAGTATGTGCCGGAAAAGCCGCGCGCCTACACCAGCAAGGCGAAGAACGCACAGGAAGCCCATGAGGCCATCCGGCCCGTGGATCTAACGCGGGACCCAGCCAGCCTGGAGCGTTACCTGGAGCGCGACGCAATCCAGCTTTACAAGCTGATCTGGCAGCGCACGCTCGCCAGCCAGATGGAGAGCGCCGATCTGGAGCGGACCACCGCCGAGATCGAGGTCAAAGGCAGCGACGGTACAACTTATGGCCTGCGCGCCACCGGCACCGTGGTCAAGTTCGACGGCTTCCTCAAACTTTACGAGGAAGGCAAGGACGACAACGGCAACGACGATGACAAGCGCCTGCCGGAGCTGACCGGCGGCGAAGCCGTCGCGCTGCGCTCCGTGGAGGCCCGGCAGCACTTCACCGAGCCGCCGCCACGCTATACGGAAGCCACCCTCATCAAGAAGATGGAGGAACTGGGCATTGGCCGCCCCTCCACATATACATCGACGCTGAACGTCCTGCGCGACCGCGAATATGTGCGTCTCGACAAGAAGCGGCTGATCCCGGAAGACAAGGGGCGGCTCGTGATCGCCTTTCTGGAGAGCTTCTTCCAGCGCTATGTCGAGTATGACTTCACTGCCGACCTCGAGGAAAAGCTCGACCGTATTTCCGCAGGCGAGATCGCGTGGAAGGACGTGCTGCGCGATTTCTGGCGCGACTTCATCGGCGCGGTGGACGAGATCAAGGATCTGCGCGTCAGCCATGTGCTCGACGCGCTCGACGAATTGCTGGCGCCCCACATCTTCCCGCCCTCCGAGGACGGCAAGGACGTGCGCAAGTGCCCCTCCTGCGAGACCGGACGGCTCAACCTGAAAATCGGACGCTTCGGCGCCTTCGTCGGCTGCTCCAATTATCCCGAGTGCCGTCATACCCGCCAGTTCGCCAATGCCACCGAAGGCGGCGCGGATGCTATAGGCCCCGACGGCAAGCTGCTGGGCAAGGACCCGGTCACGGGCATGGACGTGACGCTGCGCACGGGTCGCTTCGGCCCCTATGTGCAGCTTGGCGAAGCCAAGGACGACGAGAAGCCCAAGCGCGCTTCTGTCCCTAAGCCCTATGTAGCGTCCGAAACGGACCTGGCGCGGGCGCTGGCGCTGCTGTCGCTGCCGCGAGATGTGGGCAATCACCCCGAGACAGGAAAACCGATCCGCGCCGGCATCGGCCGCTATGGGCCTTTCGTGCAGCATGACGGCGTCTATGCCAACCTCGAGGGGCCGGAAGAAGTCTTTTCAATCGGCCTCAATCGCGCGGTCACGGTGCTGGCGGAGAAGGCGTCGAAGCGCCGCGGCCCATCGCGCACAGTCATCAAGGATCTGGGCGAACATCCCCAGCTCGGCGGCAAGATCGAGGTGCTGAGCGGCCGCTACGGACCTTACGTCAAACACGGCAAGATCAACGCCACCCTGCCGCGCGATACCGACCCGGAGACGGTGTCGGTGGAGCAGGCGGTTGAGCTGATCACCGCCAGGGCTGAAAAAGGTCCGGCGAAAAAGGCTCCGACCAAGCGCAAGGCCGCGGCCAAGGGCGGCAAGTCGGCAAAGGCGCCCAAGAAAACCGCCAAGGTCAAGGAAACCGAGGCGGCCAGCTAGGCCGCACCCACGAAGCCAGTGGCAAAACGACCGAGAAATGCCCGGACGGCTCCCCGAGGGAACCGTCCGGCCGACATGCTGCCCAGCCGCGAGGACGTCCTCGAATTTCTGCAAACCGCGCCGGCGACAGCAGGCAAGCGGGAGATCGCGCGCGCTTTCAACATCAAGGGCGGCGCGCGCATCGCGCTCAAGCGCCTGCTCAAGGACATGGCGGACGAAGGACTGATATCGGGTGCGCGGAAGCGCATTGCGCGCAGCGGCACATTGCCGGATGTGGGCGTCATCGATGTCACAAGCCGCACGGGCGACGGCGAACTGGTGGCCGGCCCCTCCGTCTGGGACCGGGAGCAGCATGGCCCGCCGCCGCGCATCCTGGTGCTTGCCGCGTCCAAGCGGGCCGGCCCGGTGGCGGGCATCGGAGACCGCCTGCTCGCCAGCCTCACGCCTCTCTCCAAACCCGATGCGGATGGATGCAGCTACGAGGCGCGACCTATCCGCAAACTCGAGCGCCGTACCGTGCATCAGCTCGGCATATTCCGCTCGCTGCCCAGAGGCGGCGTCATCGACCCCATCGACCGCAAACAGTTGAAGGAGTGGCCGGTCGATGACGGCGCCGAGAGCGACGCACGCAACGGCGAACTGGTGCGTTTCGAAATCGAGGGCACCGGCCGCTATCGCGTTCCGCGCGCGCGGGTGGTCGAAAGGCTTGGCGACCCGGAAGGCTCAGGCGCCATCAGTCTTATTGCCATCCAGGTGCATGGGCTGCCTGACACATTCCCGGCCGCCGCCCTGGCCGAGGCGGAAAGCGCCAATGCTCCCGGGCTGAAGGGGCGCGAGGACTTGCGGCAGATCCCGCTCGTCACCATCGATCCGGTCGATGCGCGCGACCACGATGATGCCGTGTTCGCGATGCCGGACGAGGACCCGCGAAATACCGGCGGCTGGGTCGTGATCGTCGCCATCGCCGACGTCTGCCATTTCGTGCGCCCCGGCTCGGCGCTCGATCGCGAGGCGATCAAGCGCGGCAATTCCGTCTATTTTCCCGACCGGGTCGTGCCGATGCTGCCCGAGGCGCTATCGGCGGGTCTGTGCTCGCTGCGGGAAAAGGAAGACCGCGCCTGCATGGCGGTGCGCATGGTGTTCGATGCGAACGGGAACAAGAAGAGCCACAAATTCTTGCGCGGACTTATGCGATCCGCTGCACGCCTCACCTACCAGCAGGCGCAGGCAGCCATCGACGGCCGGCCAGACGACCAGACCGGGCCGCTCATGGAGCCGGTGCTTAAGCCTCTGTGGTCTGCATATGCGGCCCTCAAGAAGGCACGCGACAAGCGCGAGCCGCTTGATCTCGACCTGCCGGAACGCAAGGTCCTGCTCGACGACAGGGGACAGATCGCCGACATCGTCGTGCCGCAGCGACTTGAGGCTCACCGGCTGATCGAGGAATTCATGATCCAGGCGAATGTGGCGGCGGCGGAAGTGCTGGAAGCGCGGAGATCGCCCCTGCTCTACCGGGTCCATGACGCGCCTTCAAAGGAGAAGCTCGACGGTCTGCGCGACTTCTTGGCCACGCTCAACATGAGCCTGCCCAAGGCCGGACGGCTGATGCCGGCACAGTTCAACCGCCTGCTCGCGCTCGCCAGGGACGGCGACAACTCGGAGCTGGCCAGCGAAGTGGTGCTGCGGTCACAGGCGCAGGCGGAATATGCGGCAGGAAACTACGGACATTTCGGCCTCAACCTGCGCCGCTACGCACATTTCACTTCACCGATTCGCCGTTATGCGGACCTCGTCGTCCACCGGGCGCTGGTACGGGCGCTCGATCTCGGCCCCGGTGGATTGACCGACGGGGAAATCGAAAATCTGGACGAGACGGCCAAATCCATCTCGGAGGCCGAGCGGCGGGCCATGGCGGCGGAGCGCGAAACGATCGACCGGCTCATCGCCCGCTTTCTCGCTGACCGGATCGGCGCGAGCTTCAGCGCCCGCGTCTCTGGCGTCACACGGAGCGGGCTGTTCGTGCGGCTGACGCAAACGGGCGCAGACGGCTTCGTGCCGGCTTCGAGCATCGGCGCCGATTACTACCGCCATGACGAACGCAGCCAGGCCTTGATCGGGGATGCGACCGGCCTGGGCTACAGGCTAGGCGACAGCGTCGAGGTCCGCCTCGTCGAGGCCATACCGACTGCGGGAGCGCTGCGTTTCGAGCTTCTCAGCGAAGGCCGGCCGATGGGCGGCAAGCGGCCGCGGATGGGCAAGCGCGGCCATCGCGGGACGGCGAAGACAAGGCGGCGCAGGGGCTGACGATTGGCCGCGCCAGCAGCGCTTCCTCCCTTGGACGCAATCGACTATAGGTCCCAGCCATG
>JAYZVT010000066.1:0-4394 GCA_036155355.1 Pseudomonadota bacterium | reverse complement strand
CTGGCCGAGGCCTACAAGATCGCCGAGAAGACCGCACGCCAGAACCGTGTCGCCGAAATCAAGGAAAAGGTGATTTCCGCCAATGTGGGCGACGCCGACGACGCCGATCTCAAGCAGAAGGTCGCCGGCGCCTTCAAGTCCGTCGAGAAGGACGTGGTGCGCGGCTCCATCCTCAAGACCGGCAGGCGCATCGACGGCCGCGACTTGAAGACCGTCCGTCCCATCGTCGCCGAAGTGGGCATCCTGCCGCGCACCCATGGCAGCGCCCTGTTCACCCGCGGTGAGACACAGGCACTGGTCGTGACCACGCTCGGCACCGGCGAGGACGAGCAGTATGTGGACGCGCTGGAAGGCACCTACAAGGAAACCTTCCTGCTCCACTACAACTTCCCGCCCTACTCCGTGGGCGAGACCGGCCGCGTCGGCTTCACCGGCCGCCGCGAGATCGGGCACGGCAAGCTGGCGTGGCGCGCCATCCGGCCCATGCTGCCCGACCGGGAGTCCTTCCCCTACACCATCCGCATCGTGTCGGAGATCACCGAATCCAACGGCTCATCGTCGATGGCCACGGTCTGCGGCTCGTCCCTGTCGCTGATGGACGCGGGCGTGCATCTGAAGCGCCCCGTCGCCGGCATTGCCATGGGCCTCATCAAGGAGGAGAGCGAGTTTGCCGTCCTGTCGGACATCCTCGGCGACGAGGATCATCTAGGCGACATGGACTTCAAGGTCGCTGGCACGTCCGACGGCATCACTTCGCTGCAGATGGACATCAAGATCACCGGCATCACCGAGGAAATCATGAAGGTGGCGCTCGAACAGGCGAAGGATGGCCGCATCCACATTCTCGACGAGATGGCCAAGGCCCTCACCGACGCCCGTCCCGAACTGCGTGACTACGCGCCGCGCATCGAGATGATCACCATCCCCGTGGAGAAGATCCGCGAGGTCATCGGTACCGGAGGTTCGGTGGTGCGCGGCATCGTCGAGGAGACCGGCGCCAAGATCGACATCAATGACGACGGCACCATCAAGGTGGCGTCTTCCGACGCTGCCTCGATCAATGCCGCGCTGAAGCGCATCAAGATGATCGTGTCCGATCCGGAAGTGGGCGAGATCTACGAGGGCAAGGTGGTGAAGGTCGTCGAGTTCGGCGCCTTCGTGAACTTCTTCGGTCCCAAGGACGGCCTGGTTCACATCTCCCAGCTTGCGCCCGAGCGCGTGCGCCAGACTTCCGACGTGGTGAAGGAAGGCGATAAGGTGTGGGTCAAGCTGCTCGGCTTTGACGATCGCGGCAAGGTCCGGCTGTCCATGAAGGTTGTCGATCAGAAGACGGGCAAGGAAATCGCCCAGGACGACAAGCCCAAGGCCGAGGCCAAGGAAGCGAGCTGAGGCTGGCCTTCTTTGCAGGTGATTGGCAAGGCGGCTCCTTCGAGCCGCCTTTTTGCTGGGCGCGTCCCGTATTCGACGCGCATTCGCCCCGTGCTCGCATTCAGCGGCGGCGCTGTTGCGGCGGCAGTTGCTCATAGCGTTGCGACGGGCGCGGTTCGACCCGAGGAATGGAACGGCCATCGTCCGGCGTCGGGATAAGTTGTGGCGCCGGCGGCGCTTCCGCACCCCCAGCTCCCCTGCGCGCCGCCGCCTCCGGCACCAGCCAGCCACGGCCATCAACCTGCCCTTCCATGATAACGCGGTCCCCGAGCCGTGCGCCGCCGCCGGGTGCCACGCGGGTCAGCGGCACACGACCCAGGCCAAGCGGTCCCGAGCCCTGCCGCGCGAGATATCCCTCGACCGAGAGATATTGGACGCGGCCGCCGAATGGGCGGGCCGGAGCCGCCTGGATTCGATCCGGGACGAGCCTGCCGCCGTTGACGCTGCCGCTGATGCTGACTTCACGGCCCACCGCGATCTCGGCGGCCCGGGATCCGGCTGGCGCGTCTATGCGCAGACCGAGGATGGAGAAACCTTGCGCGTCAGCCGAAGAGACCGGGCCGCGCACGATTGCATGTGCTCCCTCTCGCGTCCTGTCGATGCGGGTGGCCGCAATCGACTGATCGCCGCGCCTCAGCCCGCTCACGGCGATGAACTGGCCGGGTGCCACGTCTGCGATCCGCAGCGCGTCACCTCCGCCTGCAAGTGGCCCCGCAACGGTGATCCTCTGGCCGAGGATGCTGATGCGCCCGGCGGCCGCATCCACATGCTCCACCGGCCCGACTACCTCATGGCGGATGGAGATGCTGCGTGCGGCAAGCTTGGTGCCGGAGCCCGATGCCTCCACCTCCACCACCTGACCGACGCGCAGGGCGTCCGCGATCGTAGCCGCGCCATCCTCGCTGACGGAGAAGCCGGAGGGATAATCGATCTCGAAGCCGTTGACGAAGATGCTGCCGAAGCCCGTCACGGTGCCAATGATTCCTGTGCCGCCAATGCCGGGAGAGCCTTGAGCCACATGGCCGGTGCCGCCGATGCCCGGCGACTGCGCCACGTCCCCCGTGCCGCCGATGCCAGGCTGCTGTGCGACGGGCCCGCCGGACGAACCGAATCCGCCGCCCGTCGCGCAGGCCGAAAGCAGCGCGCACAGGAGCACGGCGGGCGCAAGGCTCACGTGAACGGTCCACGGGGTCCACGACCATAGAGTCCGGAAGGGTACGAGGCGCATCACTTGCCCTCCCCGCCGTCGCTGCCATCGTCGGCGCCAGCGAAGAAATAAACACCGAAGCTCATGCGCTGCGTGGCGTCGGCCTGGCCCTTGTCCCGCTGCGACATTTCGTAGGCCTTGCGGTTGACCCGCACCAGGACTTCCGAACCAAGCGTGCGGGCGAGGGCGGCAAGCTCCTCGGCCGACTCCGCTGTCAGCTTCTCGTAGTAGACGGCCCGCTCCAGCATGGATGGCGTCTCGCCGAGCAGGTTGTGGCCGCTGGCGCTGATATGGTCGCGCAAGTTGCGCCCGAAATAATAGGCAAGCTCGCCGAAGTCCTCTTGCGGCACGAAGGCGGAGCCCGCCAGGTGCACGAAACCCTCCTCGTCGAGCCGCACCAGGCCGAGCCGAAGCCACTCGTCCAGCACCGCGCGGGCGCGCACGTCCTTGCTGACGGATTCAACCAGCCCCTCGAACGAAGCCCCTTCCCCCTTCGGCCTCAGTCTCGGCAGCGGCGCGGGATTGCCTTTGTCATCCCGGTAATCCGGCGCTCCCGTCCACAGGGCGATCATATGAGCGTTGCGGGACAGCACCGGCGGCGGCGCAGCCGGGTCGCGCCGCAGCGCCCGCAACGACCTGATGTCCTTGCGGTGAACCCCGGTCAGCAGGTGCAGGCGGCTGTCGGTCTGCGCCTTGCCGGCAGCAGGGAAGTCGCTCTCGGCCACCTCGACATAGATGCGCTTGGCGAGCCGCATGAAGGCGGGGAATGTCATCCCCTTGGCGATGAAGACCCGGATGAGGGGACGCAGCACGCTGGCGACGGCGCGCAGCAGGGCGGGATGAACTTCTCCCGGCTGCACTGGTCCCGGACCGTCCGCGCCCATTGTCTGCCCCAAAAGCACGGAGCGCCCAAGCAGGCGCATTTCCGCGAAAAATCCCAAACGTGGGAAATTATCACATGATCCGCGCCAATCACCAAGCCTTGGAAGGTCTTGACGTGGGAAATATTCCCATATTAATCTTTTCTTGCGTGGGAATTATACCCACGGACGCGATTTGCGTGCTCTGTGCAGGGCCGGGGGAGCCGCAAACACCAGAAGGAGGACCGAGAAATGCAATTGACCACTTTGATCCGCCGGCCCGCGATGCCGCCGTGGAAGATTGACGCACTTATGGGCCTGCTAGTCATCCAGTTCGCCGTCACCGGACCCGCCCTGGCTCAGTCCGATACGACCGCCGCCATCGGGCCCATCCCGGGACCTGCGGGGGCGCGGCCCGGCGGCTACGTGGACCGGCTCACCTACCGGTCCGAGCCTGCAACCACCCATCTCCGCCGCGACAATGACGACAATCCGCCCGGTCCCCGGGGCGGACGCGGAACAAACTGGGAGAACCCGCCCGGTCCCCGCGGGGGCCCTGGGGCCTCTCCGGATCCGATTCCCTGGCCGCTGGCCCGGCTGCGTCACTGGCTCGCCGACCATCCCCGTCTCTCCGGCGACCCGGAGCGTCCGCACCGCGAGCGCCGCCCCGAGCGCCTGCGCCCGGAGGCCCATCTGCCGCCCCCGACCATACGGCCTGTCCCGGTGACGCGTCCCGCATTCGTCCGTCCGCAGCCGGTCAGGCCCATGACCGTCGGCCGCCGCCGTTAGCACCCGCCAAGGCCCCGGCGCGGCCAACGAGGCCCGGGGGGGCGGGGGGGGGGGCGCCCCGGGGGCCCACCCGAGAATTTGTGTGAGCGTTGCCCCTGGTAGTCGGGTGC
>JAYZVT010000065.1:0-4005 GCA_036155355.1 Pseudomonadota bacterium | reverse complement strand
GAGAGTTTGAAACCTTCAGCCCTTTTCGGGATTTCTCCCTCCAAGGGCTTCCGGTTTCGAACGAGCCGCTGACCATGATCCTTGCGGATCCCGTCTGGCGGCACGGGCATTCGAATCCCGACTTGTTTAGCGTCGCGTCCGTCTACGACGTGGTCCGCCCGCTGGCCTTGTGCGTCGGACCCTGGCGGCATTCGTCCCTGGGCCCTCTGGCGCTTTCGTTCACCACCTCGGCAGCTTTCACCGCGAGGCCCGGTAAACTGGGCACCAGTCTGGTGGGACACCGCTCGAGCCATCCACGGCAATGGACGGCCTCGGACTTGCCGTGTCCTCGCCGCGTCGCCTCGCCCTTTCGGGTCCGGTCAGCGCGACTGGTTCGACGCTACAGCATTGCGCGGCGCTGGCGAGCAGCTGCATGCGCGGGCAACGGCCTTTTCCCCGTTATTCACTTTATCCACAGGGGATCGAAAATATTTCACTTGGGCGCATTGAAGCGGCGGATCTCCGACTGGCTGCCGTCCACATAGGTCAGCTGCACCGTCATGTGACCCGTTTTCGGCGGGACTTTCATATAGATGGTTGCCTTCTCCGGGACGCTGTGCGGATCGGACGGGTCACAGGGCGGCAACGGGAACACCTGATCCGTCGGCCCGTCATTGTAACCGTAGCGAACTTCCTTGATGGCGCAGCGATAGGAGATCAGGTGGCTGAAATAGACCTGCATGCCCTTCCACTCGCGGAAAGCGATCCAGCTCGTCCAGAACTGGTCGAGGATCTTCTTCTGGCCGTCCGCGAGCGCGCCCGTGGGGCTGAAGCGGATCGGATAAACGTCGGCCTGCTCGCCGCGCCTGTCCCGCCAGGTGACATAGACCGTCGTCGGACCCTGGTCCGGCGGTAGTTCGAAATAGGTCTTGGGCATGCGCTGCCCGGTGCGCTGGTCGAGCGTGTCGAGAAAACCGGCATCGGTGAACCCGCCATTCTCGCCGATGCGATAGCCGAATTGCGTCGCCACTTCCGGCAGTGAGACATTGACCATCCACCCGCTGTTGGAACGTGAGAAGTTCACCAGCGGCTCGCCCTGCTTCGGCAGCGCCGCGAGCTTCTGCTCGGCCTGGGGCAGCACGCTGGCGCCGCCGCCTTCCTTGATTGTCTGTACCTTGCCGCTCTTGCCGACATTTTCCGGCACCAGATAAAGGTCGCCGATGATCTGGTCGTAATAGGCCGGCGTCTGTTCGTGCCCGACCTTGGAAGCGAGTTTGCGCACTTCCGACTGTGTCCTCTTCGCTATCTGCACCATGGACTGGTCCGGATTGGACAGCTCGGTGAGAAGAGTGCGCGTGAAAACCGAGTTGGGATGCGGGTCGGTATCGCTCAGCCGGTCCAGTGCCGCCTGACCCGAGCCTGCCGAATAGAGCACGAACATTCCTTCCGACGGCGACATGCGCGCAAGGCCGCGCGTGCCCGCAAGGCTACGCTTGCCTTTGACCGCGAAAGGATTGTCCCGGCAGGCGTCCAGCACCAGCACCGCCGTGGAAGCGCCCTTGTCGCGCATCCGGTCGGCGAGCCCGTTGGCGGCGAATGAGGCATCGCGTACGAGCCCCTCTTCGCCCGGCCCGGCAACCGGCACGTCCACCGGCAGCAGATAATTGACGCCTTCGATGGCGAAGCCATGGCCGGCGAAGAACATGAACGCGGTGTCGCCCGACTCGATCTTGTTCTCGAATTCAACCAGTGCCCGGCTCATCGCCCGCCGTCCCACGTCCTGGGCAGAGATCACGTCGAAGCCCATCTTCGTCAGCGCCTCGGCCATGGCCCCGGCGTCGTTGCGCGCCTTCAGCAGCTTGGGCACGTTTTCATAGGCGTCGTTGCCGATCACCAGCGCCACGCGCTTTGCCGCCTGTGCCGGAAGTGACCCTCCCAAGGCCCAAGCCGAAAGGCTAAGTGCGCATAACAAAACAATTTTTCGCACATTTCCCAACCGCCAGCCCGAACCGGTCATCGCGCGATCCCTCCGTTGCCACTCACGCCAGCATCAAAGATGGGGGTGGAATGCCGCCGCGTCGAGAGGGTTCGGCAGACCGCTTCCCGCTAGGCCATCACGCCGGAGGCACCCGGGCATCAGGGGATGTATCCGCAGCCGCCTTGCCCGGCTGCCGCCCCTCTCGATAGGCCAGGTAGAAGCTGCTGGCGAAAATCACCAGCGCGCCAAGGAAAGTGAAGATGTCGGGCACTTCGCTGAATAGCAAATAGCCGAGCATTGACGCCCAGACCAGCTTCATGAAATCGAATGGCAGCACGACCGTGGTGTCCGCCTGTTTCAATGCCTCAGCCAGCGACATCTGCGCGAAGGTCCCGACAACGCCGATGAACACCAGCCACATCCAGGCCTCGGCGCTCGGCGTGCGCCAGACATAGAGCGCTGGAAAGAAGGACAACAAGCTGAGCAGCAGGCACATATAGCCGGTGATGGTGGCGCTCGACTCGGTGCGTCCGAGCAACTTGATGACGATCATGGTCACGCCCCAAATCGCCGCGGACGCCAGCGCCAGCAGCGAACCCGAGTCCACGACGCCAAGACCCGGTCGGAGCACGATCAGCGTACCGGTGAAGCCGATGGCGATGGCGCTCCACCGCCGCACGTGAAACCGCTCCCCAAGTACCGCCACCGCCAGCAGCGCCGTGAACAGCGGCGCGGAAAAGGCCAGCGCGTTCACCCGAGCCAGCGGCGTAATCGAGATCGCCGTGAAGAAGGCGAACATCGCCAGCACGTTCAGCCCCGCCCTGAGCAAATGCATGGGCAGCCGCCTGGTGCGCATGAAGGTGAGGCCGTGCATGGAGATCAGCGGCAGGAAGGCGATGACGCCGAACAGGTTGCGGAAGAAGGCGATCTGGATCGGCGACAGCTCCGCCGAAACGTGCCGGACCGCCGCATGCATGGCGGAAAAGCAGACGGTCGAAAACAGGATGACGATGATGCCGCGCGCGTTCGCCGGGAGCGCCCGCCAATAGGATTTCGCACTGTCCTGGCTGCGCGCCCAACCGCTGTCCGGCATGCCCGACTGCTAGCTGCTCCATCTTTCACAGGCAAGCGTCTGCTGCACACCCCTCAACTTGGGATTCGGCCCGAATGGCCCGCTCCCCGCTGCGGGCGCTTTCGGCGATCGAGCGCCTTTGAACCATTCCCGCCCCTTGTACGACCAAGAGGAAACAATTTGCGCTCGCAAGGGGGCGGTCCGCCACGGATCTGGAGACCAACATGGCCGAGAAAACGCTGGAAATTCTGAAATCTACCCGTCCCGGGACCCAGACCGCGGCGCTGGACGCCACCCTGCTCAGGCCCGAGGTCGGAGCAGAAGCGGTGATGGTAGCCGCAGGCGACTCCCGCCAGACGAAGGCCGATGCACCCGCGCCGATCGCCGACACGAAGGACGTCTCCGGCATGGTCGCCTCGGACGCGGATGCGCCCAGGACACTGGACCTGAAGGCAGCGCCCGCCACGGATGGGCACAATCCCGCGCCGACCACCAAGATCGCCGACGCCACGCCTGCTCAGGCGCTGCCTGAGCATCAGGGCTTCAATTTCGAGCCAGCCGCGGAGATGGAAACGCTCGCGCCATTCAAGGACGTAACTGCCACGTCAGGCGACGCGGGTCTCCTGAGGTCGGCGGAACTGCTGCAGGCCGAGCCTGTCGCGGGACGCGGCGGCACCGGGGACCTCGTCTTCGGCGGCGGGGCCATGGAAGGACCAACCGACTCCATCGGCAGCGGCAATCTTTACGAATTGATGGATCACCTGAATGCGGAGGGCGCTCATTGGAACTTCACCGGCGAGGAGGACGGCACGCCCTTCGTTGTGCTGAGCTACGCCTTTCCCCAAACCCTCAGTCACGTCCCGGACTACTTCCAGGACAGCGTGGACGACTTCTGGCACACGAATCTCTTCGGCGAGCAGGTGCTCAATTTCGTCCCCTTCGGCGCGGCCCAGCAGGCGGCCACGGTCGATGCGCT
>JAYZVT010000064.1:0-3283 GCA_036155355.1 Pseudomonadota bacterium | reverse complement strand
CCGGCCATGCCGCAGCAGCTCGATTCGACTGTCTCGACCTTCGTGCCGGGCACCAGAGCAATTGCTGCAGTGACATCGCCCATGGCGGCAAAGGCCTTCTGGTGGCAGTGACCGTGAAGCAGGACGTCGCGCTCGCGCTTGCGGAATTTGAGTTTCAGCCGCCGCGCCTTCTTTTCCTCGACCAGGAACGTCTCGATCAGCCTTGCGCTGCGGGCCAGCTTCTCGGCGTCGGATCCGGGCAGCATGGAAACGACCTCGTCGCGCAGGGCGAACAGGCAACTGGGTTCGAGCCCGATCACCGGGTGGCCGGCATCCAGATGCGGTTTCAGGGCGTTGAGCAGGCGCCGCGCCTCGGCGCGGGCCTCGTCCACCAGGCCCGCAGACAGGAAGGTGCGGCCGCAACACAGGGGCCTGCCTTTGCCGGAGGCAATGTGGACGCGGTAGCTGCCGGCGGTCAGCACGCGGATCGCGGCGCGCAGATTGTCCGGGTCGAAGGTGCGGTTGAACGTATCGGCGAAGAGCACCACTGGACGGCCCCGCTCGGGACCGAAGGGACCTTTGTCGCGGAAGGCGTCGCCGCGCCAGTGGGGCAGGGGGCGGCGGACCGTAAAGCCGGTCAGCCATTGTCCGAGCCACGCCGCGCCGGGGAACCAGTTGCGGGCGTTGAGGAGGAGAGAAAAGCGGCGGGCGGCGGGCGCGTAGCGGGGCAGCCATGCGACGAGGCGGTCATGCAGGCCGACGCCATGACGCCGTGCGTTGGCGTGAAGCACCTCGATTTTCATCTTGGCCAGGTCCACGCCGGTCGGACATTCGCGCCGGCAGGCTTTGCAGGAGACACAGTATTTCATGGTCTCGGCCATCTGCGGCGAGGTGAGGGCGTCGGTCCCAAGCTGGCCGGAGATGGCGAGGCGCAGCGTGTTGGCGCGGCCGCGGGTAACGTCGCGCTCGTCGCGGGTGACGCGGAAAGACGGGCACATGACGCCCGCGTCGAATTTGCGGCAGGCGCCGTTGTTGTTGCACATCTCGACGGCGCCCTGGAAACCGCCGCCAGCGCCGGAGAATCCGGGCCAGGCGAGCGCGGTTTTCAGTTCGGGCACGCGATAGTCGGGCTTGTAGCGGAACAAGCTGCGGTCGTTCATTTTTTGAGCACGAACGATCATCCCCGGATTCATGCGGGCTTCGGGATCGAACCGGTCCTTAACCTGCTCGAACAGGCGTACGGCCTTCGGCCCATACATGCTTTCGTGGAACTCGGAGCGCACCAGGCCATCGCCATGCTCTCCTGAGTGGGCGCCCTTGAATTCGCGCACCATCTCGAACGCCTCCTCGGCGATGGCGCGCATGGTCCTGGCGTCCTTCTCCAGCTTGAGATTGAGGACGGGGCGCACATGCAGGCAACCGACGGACGCATGGGCGTACCAGGTGCCGCGCGTTCCGTGCCTGGTGAATACCTCGGTCAGACGCTCGGTATAGTCGGCGAGGTGCTCCAGCGGCACGGCGCAGTCCTCGATGAAGGAGACGGGCTTTCCGTCGCTCTTCATGGACATCATGATGTTCAGGCCGGACTTTCGGACTTCCCAGATGGCCTTCTGGAAATCAGCGCCGACCGCTTCGACGACAGCGTTCTTGTGGCCGAGATCGCGCATCAGCTCGTCGAGTTGTTTCAGGCGGCGCACATTCTCGACCTGATTGTCCTCAGCGAATTCGCACAGCAGCACGGCGTCCGGGTCGCCCTTGACGAAGCGCTCCAGCGTGGGACGGAACATAGGTATTTCGCGGGCAAGCTCGATCAGCGTGCGGTCCACCAGCTCGAGCGCCACCGGCTTCAGCTCGACGATGTGCTGGGCAGCCTCCATGGCTTTCCGGAATGTCTTGAAGTGACAGGCGCCGACCGCCTTGTTCTTCGGCAGAGGCGACAGCTTCAATTCGATCTCGCTGGTAAAGGCGAGGGTACCTTCGGAGCCGACCAGCAGCTTGGCTAGATTCACTGGCTCGTCATCGCCGGGGACCAGTGCATCGAGATTGTAGCCGCCGACGCGCCGCGACACGCCGGGATAGGCGCCGGCGATAAGCTTGCGGTGCTTGCGCCCAAGCGCCAGCAGATCACGCATGATGTCTGCCGCGGGGGAGGGCTCGTTGATGCGGTCGATGCTGGCCGGCGCCTCGCCGAAATGCGCTTCGGTTCCGTCAGCAAGAATGGCGTCGATGGCGATGACATTGTCGCGCATGATGCCGTAGCGCAGGGAACGGGTGCCGCAGGAATTGTTGCCGGCCATGCCGCCGATGGTGGCGCGGCTGGCGGTGGAGACGTCCACGGGAAACCAGAGACCGTGCTTCCTGAGCTGGGCGTTGAGCTGGTCCAGCACGATGCCCGGCTGCACGGCGCAGCGTGCGCCCTCCACGTCGAGCGAGACGACATTGCGGAGATACCTGGAGAAGTCGATGACCAAGGCGCGTCCGACCGTCTGGCCGCTCTGCGACGTTGCGCCGCCGCGGGGCAGCACTGGAACGCCTTCCTCAGCAGCAATGGCGATGATCGCCGCCAGGTCCGCGGCGGTCTTTGGAATGACGACGCCGAGCGGTTCGATCTGGTATATCGAGGCGTCCGTGGAGTATCGTCCACAGCTGAAGCGATCGAACAGCACATCGCCTTCAATGGCGCCGGCGAGGCGGTGACGCAGGCCGTCGATGTCGCTTGACAGGGAAACTGAATTCATAATTCAATATTACAACGATGCAAATTTGCGCAGCAAGTGCGGCCTAGCGTCTAGCCCCGATTGGGCGCCGACGCCAGCACCGTTCTTGCCGACGCTATCGGTTCGTCAGGGAGGCGAGCAATGACGCGCAGGGCCGGCCGGCACTTCCTTCAGATACCTGGTCCCTCACCGGTTCCGGATCGCATCCTGAGGGCGATCGACATGCCGGTGATTGACCATCGCGGTCCCGAATTCGCCGGGCTCGGCAAGAAGGTGCTGAGTGGCATCCGCAAGATCTTCAAGACGGAAAATCCAGTCATCATCTACCCGTCGTCGGGCACGGGCGCATGGGAAGCGGCGCTAGTGAATACGCTCTCTCCCGGCGACACGGTGCTGATGTACGAGACCGGGCAGTTCGCCACGTTGTGGAAGGGCATTGCCGACAAACTTGGGCTGAAGCCGGAATTCATCGCCAGCGACTGGCGGCGCGGCGCCAACCCGGATGCCATCGAGGCGCGCCTGGCGGAAGACAAGGGCCATGCGATCAAGGCGGTCTGTATCGTCCACAACGAGACCTCGACCGGTTC
>JAYZVT010000063.1:0-7309 GCA_036155355.1 Pseudomonadota bacterium | reverse complement strand
AACTGAACGAGATGTCGCGCGGACGCGGTATCCGTCTGCAGCGCTACAAGGACGGCAGCCTTTCGGATGTGAAGACCTTCCACAAAAAGGAAGGATTGACCGGCACTGACGCGGCCGGGCGAAACTTCACTTTCGATCAGCTTCGCGACTGGATGGGCTCGCGCGCTCAGGCCGGACGCCTGCCCCCGAAGGGTTTCCCCAAGAGCAACAAGTTCGGCCCCCATTTCTGACCGGAGGTTGGCCGCACATGGCGCTTGAACTCAGCCAGGCGGAGACCGGGGAGGCATCGCAGGTGAGGGCGCTGGCGCGGGACGCCTATGCCATTTACGTGCCGCGTATGGGCCGGGAGCCGGCACCCATGCTCGCCGATTACGAGAACCTGATTGCCGCAGGGCGGGTCACGGTGCTGCGCGACAACGGCCGGCTCGTCGGCTTTCTGGTCGCCTATCCGCGGGGCAAAAACCTTCATGTGGAGAATGTCGCCGTCGCTGTCGCCGCACGTGGGCGCGGCCTCGGCAAGCTGCTGCTGGATGAAGCGGAGCGCATTGCGGGCGAGGCCGGATTGCGTGCGCTCGAGCTCTATACCAATGAGAAGATGACCGAGAACATAGCGTGGTATCCCAGGTTGGGATTCAGGGAGACGGGCCGGCGCATCGAGGACGGCTATGCGCGTGTCTATTTTCTCAAGGAACTGGACTGAAGACGGTCAGCGCCGGACCCAGCCTTCCGGAGTGAGGCGCTCCTGAGGCTGGAAGCGGGTCTTGTAGGACATCTTGCGCGACCCGTCGATCCAGTAGCCCAGATAGACGTAGGGCAGGCCAAGACGTCGCGCGTAGTCAATGTGCTCGAGGATCATGTAGCTGCCGAGACTGCGCGCCGTTAGTTCCGTGTCGTAGAAGCTGTAAACCATCGATACGCCGTCGCCGAGTTGGTCGCACAGGGCTACGGCCGCCAGCGTGCCGGGCGACTCCGCGTTCATGTCGCGCGGCATGATCCTGTATTCGGTGACGAAGGTCTTTACCACGGAGTCCTCGACCATCATCGCATAGTCGAGCACCGACATATCCGCCATGCCGCCGTCGCCATGACGGTTCTCGATATAGTCCCTGAACAGTGAATACTGCTCTGACGTCGGTACCGGTCCCGTGCGGCGGGCCACCAGGTCCTGGTTGCTGCGACGGATGCGGCGGAATCCCTTGCCGTGATCGAACTCGTCCACGAGGATACGAACCGGCACGCAGGCGGAACACTGGTCGCAATAGGGCATATAGGCGATATTCTGGCTGCGCCGGAATCCGCCTTTCAGAAGATCGTCGATCAGGCCGGGAGACCTGTCGCGCGTCAGATGCGTGAACAGCTTGCGCTCCTGCTTGCCCGGAAGGTAGGGGCAGGGCTGGGGCGCGGTCACATAGAACTGCGGAAAATCGGTTTTGTGTTCGGTCACGTCTTGCCGGGCCGTGTTGTGGCTGTCACAGCCCGTACCAGACGGGCGCGAACAGAGAATAGGCGAGCCAGAGCAGCAGGATCAAGGGCAGGCCGGCTATGGCGAAATCCCCGAAACGGTAGTGTCCGGGCCCCATGACCAGCAGGTTTGTCTGGTATCCGATCGGTGTCGCAAACGAGCAATTCAGGCCGAAAATGATCCCGTAGATGAAGGGCGCTGGATCCACCCCGATTTCCGCCGCGGCGCTGACTGCAATGGGTGCCACGAGTGCCGCAGTTGCATGATTGCTCAGAAAATTTGTCAGCAGTGCGGTCAGCAGGAACAATGCAGACAGCAGGGCCGCGGGTCCCAGATCCGCGAAGAGCGCCACGACGCCATGGGCAATTGACTTCGCGCCCCCGGTTTCCTGCAGGACAGCTGCAAGCGCGAATGCGACGCCGACGAGAATGTAAATCGTGCGGTCGAATGCGGCGGCCGCCTGGTTGAGATTGAGGCACCCGAAGACGATCATTGCGACTGCGCCAGCCAGGGTAGCGACTGCAATGGGAAGCAACCCCGTGGCTGCGGCGGCAATTGTCGCCGCGAAGATCAAAAGCGCTCGCCGCGCATGATGTGGGACCGGAAGCTCGGCGCGCGACCGCGCCAGCAGAAGAATATCGTGATTGTCGCGCAGATTCCGGATTGCTTCCGCCGATCCGATCATCAGCAGCACGTCACCCTCGGCGAGAACGATCTGGTCCATGGGCAGGCGCATCATCCGGCTGCGCCGCTCAATGCCGACAATTGTGCAGCCGGTCTCGTCATTCAGCCTGGCCTGCCGTGCCGTTCTGCCAAGAAAGGGCGAGCCAGGCGGTATCACCGCCTCGGCCATGATTAGTGGTGCGCCGGCCTCGTCGCCGGCCGTCGCACCCTTGGGCCTGTGCTGTGCCACGGCTGCGGCGAGCACGTCCCGGGTCGCCGCGATCAGGACAGTGTCGCCCTCCTGAAGTGTGAGGCCGTCGAAAGGTGGCGTCATCCGCTCAGCTCCGCGCCTTACCAGCCGCACTGTCAGATTTTTCAATTCCGGGAACAGGCCGGCTGATGCCGTCACCCCAATCCATGGGTGCCCCTCGACCAGAGTGATCTGGGCCAGGAACTGTTTGGCGGCCTCGCGCCTGATGGTCGTGGGCGCACGGCCGAACCGGCCAAGTATGCGCGGCATAACGAAGACAACGTAGAGGGCACCGATCCCTGCCAGAACCAGCCCCGGGACGGTGAAGTCAAAGAAACCGATCTTCGTTGCCCCAGCGGCTTCTGCGACCGACGCCGCAATGAGGTTCGCCGATGAACCGATCAGAGTGACCATGCCGCCGAGTATGGTGATGAAGCTGAGCGGCATGAGGACGTGCGCCGGCGTGCGGCCAAGCCGGGTCGCTACCGCGGTCAGGATCGGAATGAAGATCACCACGACCGGCGTATTGTTGAGGAAGGCGCTGATACCCCCGGCCATCAGCAATGCCAGTGCGATGCCTGCCTTTGGCGCCAGCCGAGTCAGTCGGCTCACCAGCCCCGTCAGAAGTTCGACAGCGCCCGTATGGGACAGCCCTTGGCCAATAACCAGCAGTGACAGCAGCGCGCACAGAACGGGATTGGCAAAGCCGGCCAGAAGCTTGGCGGCGTCCAGTCTGTTGTCGCCATCCGACCCCGCGACCGGAAACACATGAAAGAACAGAAGCAATATTGCCAGGATACCGACAGCCGAAACCTCCAGCGGGATGCGGTCGATTGTGAAAAGGACAATCGCTGCGGCGATCATCGCGAATCCCGCCCACAGGTGAAAATGCTCGAATCCGGCGACCAGCATGGAATCCATATTCGCCGGTCAGGGGGGCGGTGTCAGTCGGAGAATTTTCGTATCGGCAGGGAACTTCAGGTGCGCCCCAGAGTTCGGGCGCGATCCTCATTGTTGATAATGACAGTTCCGGCGAAGAAATCGTGCAGGCAGCGCTTGCGCTCATTGAAAAGCGCAATCAGGAGCACAAAGGGCGTGAGGAAGGTGACGCTGAAATAGAATAGCAGCGCATGGAAGGCGGCGAGCAGGGCATACATGCGCCCGCCATACCAGGTCCGCATTTCAAGCCCGACCATTCGCATCCCGATGGTAGCCGACTCCGCGCGGCTGAGCGTCCAGGCGTTATATCCCAGTGCCACGGCGGGAAACGTCACGCCAAGGAGCAGCCAAGTAAGGCCGAATGTGAGGATCCCTGCAACCAGCAGGACGATGAAAGCAATCACCGACAGGGTGAAGATAATCGCCACGTCGATCAGGAAAGCTACCATCCGCCGTCCGAGCACGCCCTCAAAAAACTGGGGCTGAGCCGAGGGATCCCATGCATGGGGCTTGTCGGAAGCGTCATATCCGATCTGGCGTGTCGTCTGGGTCAATTGGTCTCCCCGGCATGTCTGGACGCCTGATGCGTCCGGTCGGTTGAATCACATGGGTATTCACGGCCCGCGACGCAAGGGTTGGCCATTTAGCGCGTGCCAATCTCTCCCGCGCCCTCCGCATCCAGCCGGTGAACATCGAAGCCCTTCTTGCGCATGTCCGAGATCACTTCTTCAGCATGGGAGGCATCCTTCGTCTCGATCAGAACGTCGAGTGTCGCTCCCTTGGCTGGGACGTCGAGGAGCAGCCGCCTGTGCGAGACCTCAAGGATGTTGGCGCCCGACTTCCCGAGCGTGGTCGCGATCTGACCGAGCACGCCTGGCTGGTCGGCAATGGTGATGCGTAACGAGACGATCTTGTTGTCCCGCTCCAGCCCCCGGACCATGATCGAGGCCAGAATGCGCCCGTCAATATTGCCGCCGGTCAGGACTATGCAGACCTTGCGTCCTTCAAAGCGTGCGCGATTTTCGACGACTGCGGCGAGGCCCGCGGCGCCAGCGCCTTCCGCCATTGTCTTTTGCTGTGTCAGCAGCACATAGATGGCGCGCTCGATGGCCGACTCCGGCACCAGAAGTATCTCGGTGACGAGCTTCTCCACCACCGGCCGCGTGAGTGTACCTGCGGCCTTCACCGCGATGCCCTCTGCAAGGGTCTGTCCGCCATACTTTCCCTTGCGCTTGGCCATGGCGTCATACATGGAGCAGTAGCTGTCTACTTCAACGCCGAAAATATCCACGTCGGGCCTGATCGCCTTTGCCGCGATGGCGGTGCCAGCAATCAGTCCCCCGCCACCCACGGGAATGACAATGGCGTCGAGGTCGGGCTGGTCTTCCAGCAGTTCCAGGCCGACGGTCCCCTGGCCTGCGATGATGAGCGGATCATCGAAGGGGTGCACCATGGTGAGCGATTTCTCCGCCGCCAGTTTCTGCACGCGGCTGCGCGCCTCCGCGATGGTCGCGCCCGAAAGCACCACCGTTGCCCCCAATGCCTCGGTGTTGGCGACTTTCACAAAGGGTGTCGTCTCCGGCATGACGATGGTAGCCGGGATCTGCAGTCTTGCCGCGTGATAGGCGACGGCCTGGGCATGATTGCCAGCCGAAACTGCTATGACACCCTGCCGGCGTGCTGCGGCATCCAGCGAGAGCAGCTTCACCAGCGCCCCGCGCACCTTGAATGAATTTGTGAACTGAAGGTTCTCGTATTTGATCCAGATATCGGCGCCGCAGAGTTCAGACAGTTTCGGTGCGGCGATGAGCGGGGTGCGCACCACCTGTCCATGGATGATGCGGGAAGCCTCTCGAATGTCTTCTGGAGTGACCGCCACGGCCATGTCGCTCGGTCGCCCGCCCGGTCAGTCGATCCGGCCGAGAATCCGGGCGGCGTCGCGGGCGAAATAGGTGAGGATGCCATTCGCGCCGGCCCGCTTGAAGGCAATGAGGCTTTCCATCATTACCCGCTCGCCGTCGAGCCAGCCGCGCTCCGCCGCAGCCCGCAACATCGCGTACTCGCCCGACACCTGGTAGGCAAACGTGGGAATGGCGAAACGGTCCTTGATGCGGCGAAGTATGTCGAGATAGGGCATGCCCGGCTTGACCATGATCATGTCCGCGCCCTCGGCGATATCGAGCCCGGCTTCGCGCAGGGCCTCGTCCGAATTTGCCGGATCCATCTGGTAGGTCTTCTTGTCGCCCCGCAGGGTTCCAGACGAGCCGACCGCGTCACGGAAAGGGCCGTAAACGGCAGAAGCATATTTGGCCGTATAGGCCATAATCATCGCGTCTGTATGCCCGGCTTCCTCAAATGCGCAGCGAATGGCGCCGACCCTGCCATCCATCATGTCCGATGGCGCGACGATGTCGCAGCCCGCGTCGGCCTGTACCAGCGCCTGCTGCGTCAGAATCTTGAGCGTACTGTCATTGTCGATGCGGTCGCCCGACAGCAGGCCGTCATGACCGTGACTGGTATATGGGTCGAGCGCCACGTCGCAGATGATGCCGATGTCCGGCGCGGCGTCCTTCACAGTCCGGACCGCCCGGCAGACCAGGTTGTCCGGGTTGAGCGCCTCGCGCCCGTCGGCGCTTCGCAGTGCCGGGTCGGTATAGGGGAAGATCGCGATTGCCGGAATTCCAAGTTCGGAGGCTTCTTTTGCCGCGCGCGCGGCCAGGTCAATGGAGAGGCGCTCCACTCCCGGCATGGAATCGCTGCCGATACGGGCTTGCTTGCCCTCACAAACGAAGAGCGGCCAGATCAGGTCGGACGGGGTGAGGGCGCTTTCCTGAACCATCCGCCGCGTCCAGTTCGCCTGCCGGTTGCGTCGCATACGGATGGCGGGAAATGCGCTGGCCGACGGCGCCTTGTCGGGTGCGGATGTCCGGGCGCGCCGCTTGGCTCGCTCCATTCCCAGCGAAACCGGTTTCTTGTTTGACGCCACTGTGCTGCCCGCCCTTGCGCGATATTTGCCGTTTTTGATGCCAGGCGCAGCCTAGCATCGGCTTTCCACACCCGCCAGACACAGGGCCTGCCCCGTGACCGCAAGACAAAATACAGCTATCTTCAGCCAAAATGCAGCCGCTTTTGCCGAAATGGCAAACGGTCTCAGGGAGGCAGCGATGGCAAGCGTTACGGCCGTTACCCGTAAACGGGGCAAGGCGAAGTCGGCGGCCCCGTCCGCCCGCCGCAAGGCGGCGCCCGATGGCGGCCAGACAGATCTGCCGCTGCGCTTCATCACCGCCGCCAGCCTGTTTGACGGCCACGACGCCTCCATCAACATCATGCGCCGCATTCTCCAGTCGCTTGGAGCAGAGGTCATTCACCTCGGACACAACCGTTCGGTGGACGAAATCGTCACCGCGGCCATCCAGGAAGATGTTCATGGCATCGCCGTCAGTTCCTATCAGGGCGGCCACGTCGAATATTTCAAATACATGATCGACCTGCTGCGCGAGCGCGGCGCCGGACACATCCGCGTATTCGGCGGCGGCGGCGGCGTCATTGTGCGCGAGGAGATCGACGAACTTCACGCCTATGGCGTGGAGCGCATCTATTCTCCAGAGGACGGCCAGAAGCTGGGCCTGCAGGGCATGATCGCCGACATGGCCGAACGCGCGCGGCAGGATCTGACAACGGAAATGCCTTCCCGCGCGGCAGACATTGCCTCGGGCGACCGCCGCCTGCTTGCGCGCCTCATTACAGCGATAGAGGGTGGAGCCGTTGCGCAATCGATGTCGAAGGCGCTTGAACAGGTTGCCGGCGAGAAAGCGCATGTGCCCGTTCTCGGCATTACCGGCACGGGAGGCGCGGGCAAGTCTTCGCTCACGGACGAGTTGATCCGCCGCTTGCGCCAATACTCAGGTGAGCCGCGCATTGCCGTCATCGCCATTGATCCTGCCAAGCGCAAGACGGGCGGCGCGCTGCTCGGCGACCGGATACGCATGAACGCT
>JAYZVT010000062.1:0-2719 GCA_036155355.1 Pseudomonadota bacterium | reverse complement strand
GTCGCCGGTCCGCTCCGCTTGCGAGACTGCCACGGGTCTAGTTGACCGTCGCGCGAGTGTAGGGACTATCGAGCGAGAAGGCCGGTATGGCGACCTGGAACGTGCCTCCCGAGGCGCTTTGCATCTGGTAGGAACCCACCATTATGCCAGACTCCGTGCCGAGCGGCGCGCCGCTGGTGTAGCGGAAGCTGCCCCCGGGCTCTATCACCGGTTCCTGTCCGACGACGCCGGCGCCGCGCACTTCCTCGGTCTTGCCCGCGGAGTCTGTGATACGCCAGTAGCGCGAGCGCAATTGTACCGGCTCCTCGCCCAGATTCTCGATCTCGACCGTGTAGCTCCAGAAATAGACACTGTCTCCGGGAGATGAGTCCTCCTCCTGGAAAGCCGGTTCTACGCACACGCGGATTGAGCCTGTAGTGGCTTCGTACATGACTTGCCTCGCCGACCCCGCGCGGCGGCCGGCCGCGCAGACGATGTCAGATTTTAGAGGCGGTCAGCGCCCGGTCAATATCGGTGAGCAGGTCAGACACGTCCTCCAGCCCGAGCGACAGGCGCAACAGCATGTCTGATATGCCAAGCTCCACCCGCTCCTCTGGTTTCAGCCGCTGGTGCGTCGTTGTCGCCGGATGGGTGATGAGGCTCTTGGCGTCGCCGAGATTGTTGGAAATCTTCACCACCGACAGCGCATTCATGAAGCGGAACGCGGCCGTCTTTCCGCCCTTCACCTCGAAGGCGACCATCGGACCGCCATTGTCCATCTGCTTCTTCGCCAGCGCGTATTGCGGGTGGTCCTTGCGGCCGGGATAGAAGACGCGCTTCACCTCCGGGCGCTTGGCGAGGAAATCCGCCACCATCGCCGCCGAGCTGCATTGCCGCTCGACCCTGAGCGGCAGCGTCTCCAGCCCTTTCAGCATCACCCAGGCATTGAATGGGCTGATACTGGGGCCGGTATGTTTGAGATAGTCATGCAGCTTCTCGTTCACATAGTCGTTGCTGCCAAGCACGACACCGCCGAGACAGCGTCCCTGGCCGTCGATATGCTTGGTCGCGGAATAGACGACAATGTCGGCGCCACGGGTTAGTGGCCGCTGCAGCAGCGGCGTGGCGAACACGTTGTCGATGACCACTTGCGCGCCGGCCTTGTGGGCGATCTCGGATACGCCCTTGATATCCACAAGTTCCAGTGTCGGGTTGGTCGGAGTCTCGAAGAAGAACACCTTGGTGCTGGGCCGGACGGCCTTTTGCCATGCTTTCAGGTCGCGACCGTCCACCAGCGTCGTCTCCACCCCGAATTTCGGCAACAGGTTTTCCACAATATATCGACAGGAACCGAACAGGGCCCGGCCCGACACCACGTGGTCGCCCGCCTTGAGCTGGCACATCAGCGCCGAGGCGACCGCGGCCATGCCTGTGGACGTGCCGCGCGCGGCCTCCGCCCCTTCGAGCAGCTTCATGCGCTCCTCGAACATGGTCATGGTCGGGTTGGCGTAGCGCGAATAGACATAGCCGTCTTCGTCGCCCTTGAAGCGGGCCTCGGCCTGCTCCTCCGTCTCGTAGACGAAGCCGGAGTTCAGGTAGAGCGCCTCGGAGGTCTCGCCATGCGGGCTGCGCAGCGTGCCGCCATGGACGAGGTTGGTCGCCATCTGCCAGTCGGCGCCGGCGGATCGGCTGGGCGGTTTGCGGTCCTGCTTGCGGGCCATGGGTTCGACTCCTTCGCGCCTGTGGCGCGGCAACAAAAAAACCCGGCCGGAACATCGCTCCAAAGACCGGGTTCGCACCCATCGGCCCTTTTAGCGAGTTGTTTTACGTGGCTGCAAGCCGGCCGGCCAAATCACCACGAAAGCTGGGGATTAATTGCCCGAACCGCGCTTGGCGTCAAGGGGGTGGTGGGTTAGAGATTTTCCATGACCCAGGCCAAGACGCGAAAATCAGCAGCTGCCCCCATTCCAATGCCTGCCAGCGCCGGGATTCTGCCGTCCCAGGCCATCCGCGCCCTGGTCAATTCAGGCGTGATCGCCGCCGCGCGCGGCATGGCCAGCGAGCAGATCCAGCCCGCCAGCCTCGATCTGCGTCTTGGCGAGACCGCCTTCCGGGTGCGGGCCAGCTTTCTTCCCGGTCCGGGAGTGCGGGTCATCGAGCGGCTGGAGCGTTTCGCGCTCCATGCCTTCGACCTGCGCGAGGGCGCTGTCCTTGAGACCGGCTGCGTCTATATCGTGCCCTTGCTGGAAAGCCTGAAGCTCGATCCCGGCATGTCGGCAGCGTGCAATCCCAAGAGTTCCACCGGCCGCCTCGACGTATTCACCCGCGTCATTGCCGATGGCGCGCGCGCCTTTGACCAGGTGCCCCACGGCTATACCGGCGCGCTCTACGCGGAGATTTGCCCCCAGACCTTCCCGGTGCTGGTGCGCACCGGCTCGCGCCTGTCGCAGATCCGCTTCCGTCTCGGCGATGTTGAAGCGAGTGATGCCGGCATGAAGGCGCTGCATTCCGAACAGGCGCTGGTGTCGTCTGCCGACGCGGACATCGACAGGGGCGTGGCGCTGTCGGTCGATCTCACGGGCGACCCCGAGACCGGTCTCATCGGCTACCGCGCCAAGCGTCACACCGGACTGGTGGACGTGGACAAGCCCGGCGTCTGCAACATCCACGACTATTGGGAACTCATCCACGCGCGCGGCGAGAAGCGGCTGATCCTCGATCCCGACCAGTTCTACATCCT
>JAYZVT010000061.1:0-6587 GCA_036155355.1 Pseudomonadota bacterium | reverse complement strand
GGATGAAGCTGCTTGGCCTGCTTGCGATAGGCCTTGCGGATGTCGGCGTCTGTTGCCGACTTGTCCAGACCCAGCAGGGCGTAAAGATCCTTGCTCATGGTTACTCCCGCAGGGACGAGCCTAGTCCGCGGCGCGCGGGGGCGGCGCGGCCCTGCCTTGCGTCAAAAATGATCATTTTGATGGCGCATTCAAGACCGCCGTGGCGCTGAAGCGGCACGTGCCGGCATCAGAATCCGGCTGCCGCGCCGTCGGAGCGGGGATCGCTGGCGCCCTCGATGACGCCGCCGGACGAGCGGACAAGTGCACCCGCGTGACCCATCACCTCATCATATGCGCCGATGACCTCGACGTCATGGCCGGCGGCGCGAAGCTGGCCGACGACTTCGTCCGGAAAGCGGTTTTCCATGCGCAAGTTGGTGGTCTCCGCGCCCCATGTGCGACCGAGCAGCCAGCGCGGCGCGGCAATCGCCTGCTCGAGCGGCTGGCCGTGCAGCACATGACGGGTAAACACAACCGCCTGGGTCTGTGGCTGCCCTTCACCGCCCAGCGTGCCATAGGGCATGACGCGGCCGTCCTTCAGCAGCGCCATGGCCGGCTGGATGGTGTGGAACGGACGGCGGCCAGGCTTGAGCGCATTCATTGCACCGGGTTCGAGGCGGAAGCTGGCACCCCGGTTCTGCCAGAGAGCACCGGTCGAAGGCAGGATCAGGCCCGAACCGAATTCCCAGTAGATGCTCTGGATGAAGCTGACCGCCCTACCCTCTCCGTCAATGGCGCCGAGCCAGACGGTGTCGCCTGGAACAGCCGGCTGGGGCCAGGGCAGCGCCCTGCGCGGGTCGATGCGGCGGGCCAATTCATCCAGCTTCGCAGCCTTCAGGAAATCGCCCGGGTCCACCTTTATGAAGTCGGGATCGGTGATATGGGCGTCGCGAACAAGGAAAGCCTGCTTGGTCGCCTCGACGAGCCCATGCACATAGGCGAAGTCATCTACGCTCTTCACACCGAGGCGCTCGAACAGGCCGAGGATCATCAGCGAGGCGAGCCCTTGAGTCGGCGGCGGCATGTTGTAGACGGTGCCTGCGGCGAGCTTGACCGAGAGAGGATCGACGACGCGGGCGCGAAAGGCCTCAAGATCGGCGAGACGCAGGGGACTGCCGGCGGCCTTAAGGTCCCTTGCCAGGGAACGCGCCACGTCGCCCCGGTAGAAGTCGTCGAGGCCAGCCCGCGCCAGGCGCTCGAGCGTGTCGGCGGCGCGGGGCTGCCTGAGGATGTCGCCTTCCGCCGGGTGACTGCCCTTGGGCAGGAAGACATCGGCAAAGCCTGGCACCGCCTTCAGCTCATTCGCCTTGGCGCCGAGATTGAGGCCGAGGGAACTGGAGACCGGCGTGCCATCGCGGGCATGGGCGGTGGCGTCGGCCAGCAGGCGCGAAAGCGGCAGCCTGCCGCCCCAGCGGGCGCTCAGCTTCAGTGCCTCGGCCCAGCCGGATATGGCGCCGGCCACGGTCAGCGCCGCCAGGGGACCGCGCGGGGGTATGGCCTCGCCGTGTCCCGCCTCCCGATAGAACTCGATACTGGCGAGGCCGGCAGCGGGACCGCAGGCGTCGATGGCCACGGGCGGCTTGCCGCCTTCACTGATGAGCCAGAAATTGTCGCCGCCAAGCGCGTTCATGTGCGGATAGACCATCATGATCGTGGACGCCGCCGTGACCATGGCCTCCACGGCATTGCCGCCGTCGCGCAAAACGCCAAGTCCGGCGGAGGCCGCGAGATGATGCGGCGCGACGACCATGCCGCGCAGGCAACGCCTGGTGTGAAGCATTCTTGAGTCCCCGTTCATGCCCGGCGGTGCGGGCCAGCGGTGCTCCTTATACGCCCCATGCAGGCGAAAGGAAGACCCCGGCGGCACACAACTGTTGCGCTGACGGCGACGCGCTCAGTCGTCCAGCCCAACGCCGAATGCCGACCTGAAGCCGCGCAGACCCATCGGGGTGATCGTAACTGCGCGGCTGTCGCGCAGACGCCCGATCCAGCCCTTGTCAAAGCAGCGCGACGCCAGCGCGGCGCCAAGCGCACCCGCCAGATGGGGCCTACGCTCGCTCCAGTCGAGGCAGGGGCGGCAGAAGGGCCGGCGCAAGCGCGACACAACCGCAATGTCGATGCCGAAGCCGGTGAGCATCTCCTCCCCTGCCGAAGTAAGCTCGCCGCCATCGCCATCAAGGACCAGCAAACCGCGTTCGCGCATCCCGTCGGCAATGGCCACTCCGAGTTGCCCCGCCAGATGGTCGTAGCAGGTGCGGGCGCGGCGCATGGCCGTGTCGATGCGCGAGGGCGGGCGGTGGCGCGGCGGTCCCGCGGCGGCGACCGCCATGACGCTTTCCAGCAGCTGGCCGACTTCGCGCGAGGCCAGCCGGTAGTAGCGGTGACGTCCCTGCCGGGCTACCGCCAGCAATCGACCATCGGTGAGGCGTGCGAGATGACCGCTGGCGGTTTGCGGCGTCACCCGCGCGTGGAAGGCAAGCTCGCTCGCGGTGAGCGCGCGGCCGTCCATGAGCGCAGCCAGCATGTTGGCGCGCGCCGGGTCGCCAATTAGCGCGCCGACCTCGGCGAAATTGGGAGGTGCGGACATGGGCGTGAGCCTAGCCGTCGCCCGCCCTGCCGCCAAGACAGGACAATTCGGCCATTGCCGAAACGTTGACGCATGACGGGCCGCGCGAACTGCTCCAGCATCAGGCCATGCTGATGCGATCCCCACTCCACTTCCGGCGGCGTGGCCTGCGCCATTTCCGCAACTGGATTTCCCTCTGTCTTGCCCGGCGGCGGGAGCGCCGCGCGCTTGCCAAGCTGGACAACAGGCTGCTCAGGGACATCGGGCTCAGCAGAGGAGAAGCGGCCGAGGAAGCCGCAAAGCCTTGCTGGACGCCGTAATTCGATACCTAGACCCTTGACACCTTACCCCTCAAGGTATAGTGGAACACATGGCTCCTTCTCCGACCAGATTACGTCCCATCGTCAAGGCTCCGGCTGATTTCACCAGCCGGGCCTACTGGAACGGCACCATCAAGATGAGCCTGTCCAAGTTCTTCATCCTGTGTGTGCTGCACCAGCGGCCGATGCATGGCTACGAGATCGCAGGCGCGGTGGCCGCCGCCACCAATGGATGCTGCTCGCCGACGGAAGGGACCATCTATCCCTCCCTGCGCGACTTCGAGGACGGCGGCTACGTCACTTCGCAGAGCGAAGTTGTCTCCGGGCGCGAACGCAAGGTCTACACGCTCACGGACAAGGGCCGCGAGGCGTTCCGCGTAGCGGTGGAGGCCTGGATGGAGATCACCGGCAGCCTGGTCGCATCGGAACAGGTGGTCAGAAGCAATGCGCCGGACTGCGGCTGCACCAACAACGGGAACAGCAACACATGAACAGGGACTTGCCTGTCGCGGTCATCGGCGCGGGTCCGGTCGGAATGTCGGCCGCGGCGCAACTGCTGGCGCGCGGGATGACGCCGGCGGGGTTCGAGCGCGGACCCCATGCAGGACATGCCATCGCGCAATGGGCGCATGTGCGCGTGTTTTCGCCCTGGCGCTACAATATCGACAAAGAGGCGCGCAAGCTGTTGGAGCAGACAGCATGGCGCGAGCCAAACGCCGACGGACTGCCGACCGGCGGCGAGATACTGCGTGACTATCTCTCTCCCCTCGCCGCGCATCCCGCCATCGCGCCGCATCTCACCTGCAACGCGGAAGTCATTGCAATCACGCGAGAAGGCGCGGGCAAACTTATCAGCGCGGGACGAGACAACCTCCCCTTCTGTATCCACTGGCGCGACGGCGACGGCCAGCATCACCGCACGAGCGCGCGCGCCGTCATCGACACGTCGGGCACATGGTCCTCGCCGAACCCCATGGGCGTGGATGGCGTCGCGGTGCCGGGCGAGATCGAGGCGAACGGCGCTGTCGCCTATGGCATTCCCGACGTGCTCGGCGCGGAGCGCGGCAGCTATGCGGGCGGGCGCACGCTGGTCGTGGGCTCGGGTGATTCAGCCATCAACACGATCCTCGATCTGCTGAAACTGAAAGACGAGCAGCCAGACACCCACATCACATGGGCGTGGCGGCGTCAGGCGAACCGCCGCATCGCCAGCGGCGGCAGCGGCGACAAGCTGGCCGCACGCGGCGCGCTTTCCGGCGCGGGTCTGCGGGCCATGCGGAGCGGCAAGCTGGACATGCTCGCGCCCTTCGCAGCGACGCAGATCGAGCGCGCGGGCAATGGGCTGAGGATCACCGGGCGGCTCGATGGCAAAAACCATTCGTTCGAGGTGGACCGCATCGTCGTGGCGGCAGGATTCCGACCCGATCTCGATATGCTGCGCGAGATCCGCATTTCGCTCGACCCGGCAGTAGAGACGACGCCGGCGCTGGCGCCGCTGATCGACCCCAACCTGCATTCCTGCGGCACCGTGCGCCCGCATGGCGCGGCGGAACTGGCCCATCCGGAGCCGGGGTTCTTCATTGCCGGATCGAAGAGCTATGGACGTGCGCCGACTTTCCTCATGACCACCGGCTATGAGCAGGTCCGCTCCATCGCTGCCTTCCTCGATGGCGACATGGCGGCGGCGGCGCGGGTTGAACTGGAACTGCCCGAGACGGGGGTGTGCATCACCGACGACCTGCCTGGCGAAGAGGCCTCGGCTTGTTGCGGCGGGCCGGCCCCAGCCCAGTCCTCCGCCTGCTGCGGCGACGACGCCAGGGCGAAAGCCGAGGGCAAGGGTGGCTGCGGCTGCGGCACTTCCGAGCCAGAGCCTGCGAAGTCCACTTCGTGCTGCGGCACGTCCGAGGCCAAGCCGGCCAAGACGTCATCCTGCTGCGGCGGCTAGCGGGCGAGATTCGGCGCTTGGTGACCAAGGGCGGCAAGGCAAGGCCTGGACAGGCAGGCTCGCGCGGCGGCGCCAAGCATCACTGGTTCATCACCGGGCTCGGCGTCGGCCAGATCGTCTCCTGGGGCTCGTTCTATTACAGCTTTCCACTGATCGCGGAGCCGATGGGCCGGGAACTCGGCCTGTCCAAGCCTGACATCTATCTCGGAGCCACGGCCGGCCTGGCGCTCGCCGGACTGGTCGCCTATCCGGTCGGCGCCGCCATCGACAAGGGCAAGGGACGCGTGGTCATGGCGTTCGGCTCCGCCGCAGGCGGACTGCTGCTGCTGGGATGGTCGCGCGTGTCCGACCTCGCGGCCTTCTACCTGCTGCTGGCGGGCCTCGGCATCGTGCAGGCGATGACGCTTTACGAGCCAGCCTTCGCCGTGGTGGCACGGCGCTTCGGGGCGGAGGCGCGCAAGGGCATCACCGCGCTGACGCTGTGGGGCGGTTTCGCCTCCACGGTGTTCGTGCCGCTGATCCAGTGGCTGCTCGACGGCTACGGCTGGCGCGGCGCGCTGGTGGCGCTCGGCGTCATCAACCTGGGCTTCTGCGTCGCGCTCTACAGCCTGACCATCAATCCCAAGGCCGACAGCGCGGCGATGCTGCGTCCGGAGGGTGCCAATGTGGGCAAGGCGCTGGAAGGAAGATCTGCGGTGAAGTGGGCGATGGGCCGGCCAGTGTTCTGGGCGCTGCTGGTAGCAAATGCCCTGTTCATGCTTACGCATTCCGGGCTGATATTTCATCTGTATCCAATGCTGCTCGAACGCGGCTACGACACCACCACGGTGGTGGCCGCCATCGCGATCTTCGGGCCCTCGCAGGTGGCGGGCCGGGTGGTGATCTGGCTGTTCGCGGCGAAGAAAAGCATCCGCGCCATCGGCATGGTGACGACGCTGCTGTTTCCGCTCGGCCTGGTGCTGCTCTATGCGGACTCGCTCGGATTCTGGGCACCGGCCCTGTTCGCGGTCATCTATGGGGCGGCCAACGGCATCTTCACCATCGTTCGCGGACTGGCTGCGCCGGAAATGCTGACGCGCGAGGCCTATGGTGCGATCAATGGGGCACTGGCGGCGCCCGCCACGGTCATGCGCGCCGTTGCGCCGCTCGGCGCGGCGGTGCTGTGGTCTGCAGGCGGCTCATACGAACTGGTCCTGATGGTGGCTATCGCGGGTGCCCTACTTACGGCCGTCGCCTTCTGGGTAGCAGCGGCGTCGGCGAAAATCACGGCAATGGATTGACCCTCCGCACTAGCGGTTGCCGGTCTTCGCCATGTCCGCCGCGAGCGCGCCAGCGACGATGTCCGCCACTCTTCGCGCACCAAGCGCGGTAAAGTGGAGGCCGTCATAGACGTCCTCCCGGTGCCGCCAGGTCCGTGCGGTGGCGAGGTCGATCAATAGCGCCTCCTCGCTGAGGGCAACCTGGCGAATGATGGCGTTCGCATAGTCCTGGATGCTGGCGAAGCTCGCAGCGTCGAAGTCGCCGCGGGCGAGTTGCTCGGGAGCGATCATGCCAGCGAAGCCGCCCTTGCCGTCGGGGTGCACGAGGACTTGCGTCATCAACACCGGCCGGGAGCCCCAGGCCTTGGCCAGACGAACGAAGGATCGCAGCGAAGCCTCGAACTGGTTGCCAAGCGCCTCGCGCTTT
This sequence comes from Pseudomonadota bacterium, assembly GCA_036155355.1. Taxonomy (GTDB): domain Bacteria; phylum Pseudomonadota; class Alphaproteobacteria; order Rhizobiales; family Methyloligellaceae; genus JAYZVT01. The sequence goes on along the minus strand of JAYZVT010000061.1, from coordinate 31 downwards.
TCTGGAATGGGAACGCCCGTTGCTGCGCCAG